>LNEA01000140.1 GCA_001464855.1 Rhizobiales bacterium Ga0077530 | reverse complement strand
CGCCGGTTGGCGAGCCGCGCGTGGCTCGAACCGCGTAGGTCCGGGGCGTTGTTCGGCAACGATTTGCCGCCACGCGCGTTGTTCTCCGCGATGCGCTTATGACTGGAGCCGCGCAGGGCCAATAGAAAAACGAAGGAGTTCGATCATGGCAAAAAACGTCATTCTGTGGATGCTTGGTGTACCGATCTCGGTTCTCATTCTCCTCAACATTTTCGGTATTCTTTGAGCGACGAACATACATTCAAAGATCGCCGTGGTGCGCGCGTCACAGAGAGCACTCGGGTATCCGCGGCACTGGTCAGCGATTACGTAGCTGGTCGCCTGGAGGATGCAACAGCGCGCCGGATCGAGCTCGCTGCGCTCCGCGACCGGTCTCTGTCGAAGGCGATAGAGGACGCTCGCGCCGTGCGCCGTCGCGTCAAGGAGCGACTGGCCGGGCCGCGTCAGTAGGGTGCTCTGTCGCGCTTTCCTGGTCAGCGTCGAGCGAGGCGTCCTCTCCACCGTCACCGATTTCCGCCGCGCGCGGAAAACGGATCTCGTGGCAGATGCCGGAGGGATCGAACGACGTTTCAATCTTTCCCCTAAGGCCGCGCTCAATTGAGAACTTCATAACGTTCGCCCCGAAGCCGGCTTTCGTTGGCGCTGTCACCAACGGCCCCCCGCTCTCCCTCCATCTAATTTCAATGTCAGGTACCTCATCGGCCTCGAGGAGCTGCCATGCCAACGACACTTGACCGGTCGGGACCGACCAGGCGCCGTATTTGGTGGCATTTGTCGCGAACTCATTGATGAGGAGACTCAGAAGCACTGCTTCATTCCGCGTCAGTGCAATCGTGGGCCCATCGAGCAACAACGCGTCCGCCCTATGCGCGCAATAGGGTGCGAGCATCTCTTGGCAGAACGCGCGAAGCTCGGGCGCGTGGGTGGGATCCGGTCGCAGCATGTCGTGGACGCGAGCGAGCGCCGACAACCGCTCGCGGAACGATTTGTTGAAATCAACGACGGTAGGGCTGTATCGCGCCGTCTGCGACGCGATCGCAGTGACAATGGCCAGCATGTTTTTGACGCGATGAATGAGCTCGCGGTTTGCAAACTGGGCCTGATCCTGCGCCAGTTTGCGTTCGCTGACTTCGGCAGACAAACGATTTTGCGCCAGATTGTATCGGTTGCTTGCGTAAGCAAGTGATGCGAAATTGCCCGCGATGAGCAGGGCGATGAGCGTACCCGCACCCAACACGATCCAAGCCAGACGACGATCAATCGTGGCCTCCAGCGCCGGGGTAGATCCCGCGATGATCGTCCAGTCGCGGCCCGCAACCTTGATCGTCGTGTGATCGGTAAAGCGGGGTTCAGTCTTGAAAGGCGGCAACCCAACGGCACTGTCCGTCGAGATCATTCTATCATCGAAGAGCAGGTCTTGCTCATCGGTCCCGGCGCCGTCGTAGATGGCAACGTGAAGATTTTGAAACGTGTCGGCCTGATTAACCGTCACCACGCGAACGATGAATTCCTTCATGCGGAAGGCGCCGTAGACGTAACCGGCGAGTGCGTCGCGCCGCCTTTCCAGCGTGGCAGGGGTGACGCCATTGACGTAGAGCGGCATGAAGGCGAGCGTACCCGGCTGCACGTCCTCGCCGGTTTCCTGCATCAGAGTGATTTTTTGACTGAGGCTTGGCCGTCCGCTATCGCGCGCCTGCTCCATGGCTGCCCGCCGACGGGGTTCGGAAAACATGTCGTAGCCGACCGCCCGACGGTTGCGCCAGTCGTCGGGTGCCAAGTAGACGATCGCCGTGTAGACGTCGCGCGCGCCTTCCGGTTGAAAGCGATAGTCCGGGCGTCCCTCGCGGTGCTGCTCCGCGACAAATGCGTTGATCTCGTTGGCCCGAAGACGCTTGACGTATCCGATGCCGCGAATACCTGGGTAATTGTCCTCCGGCGAGAGATCCTGGACGAACTTCTGCCATTGCCCGTGCGTCACACTCGGCATCGCGTTGACGGCAGCGGCGCCGGCTTGGAGCACCTGCAGGTAGGAGCGCATTGCGTCCTCGAGCAACGTCGAGAATGCCGTCACGCGGTCGTCGAACCGCAGGCGCGCCTTCTCGTTGGCATCGGCGAGCATCGCCACCGTCGCGACGGCTGTCGCGCCCAGTAACAGCAGCAGGACCAGTGCTGTCGGCAAATACGTGCGCAAGCGCATCGCCCCGCCACCTGAACCGCGCGCAACTCCGACACTACTTCGACGCCGACCCTTCGCGTCGCCGGATTCACTCGATCCTGACGGCAATCATCCCTCCCTTCGCAACGTCGCAGATCCGCGCCGCCTCCCTTCGGCGAGATCTATGGACGAATTACGCTGCGCGCAAACTTACCATTCAGTGACCGTACTGTCGCTTGCCACAGCGAGACGCGTGGTTAATACGCGCTAGGTATAAGCTCCAGCAGCACAAGCACCGAGTTTGCGCAAAGATCAATTGGGGCGCCGGCGCGGCAGATCGACCGGCAGAAAATCAACCCCGGATTGTTGAACCGGCTGAGGGTAGAGCTTCATCAGGTCGAGGATCTCGTTCGGCATCGCGACCCGAATTGGCAGGCCGAGGGATTTCGCCTCCTCGGCGGTCAGGGCGTAGTCATGCGTCCAGTAGCCGCCCGCGAGCTTCTCCGCCAAGGCACGCGCCGCACCGTCTTCCATCTGCGGTGTCAATAGCTCGACGGCACCGCGCTTTACCTGCTCGATCGCCTTCTCGCTCACGTCGGCGAGTATGAGAGTGAGATCGAAGACGTGCTCGACCGGCTTGATCTTCGGAACCTTGGCAATGCTCGCAGCCGGCAAGCCTGCGATCTGCGGATCGATCGGGCCGAGCACCGAGAACTCACCCATGACGATCTCGTCGGCTGCAAGCGCGATCAGCGTGCCTCCCGACATCGCATAGACCGGAACGTAGACCGATACCTTGGACGGATGCGCCTCGACGGCGCGCGCAATCTGCATCGCGGCCAGCACCAAACCACCCGGCGTATGCAGGATGAGATCGATCGGCATGTCGCGCGGCGTTTCCTTGATCGCGGCGATGATCGTTTGAGCATCCTCGAGATCGATATGACGTGCTACCGAGAAGCCGAACAGGCTCCGGCGCTCCTGGCGGTGGATCATCGTGATGACACGCGAGCCGTGCGCCTGCTCGATTGCGCGGATCATTCGCGCCCGCTGCATCGTGGACCACCGCCCAGTCAGGAGTGGCTGGAGCGCCATGAAAAGAATGAAGACCCAGATCAGCGTAGAGAAATCGAACGACATATGAGTTCTCGACAGAGCAATAGGGGCATCTGGTTCACATGAAGGCGTGAACGCCGGAACGGACCCCAACAACCAACCACGCACGACCCAACCCGAAGCGGCCTTTCGGCCACTCCGGGTGAGCTCGGTTTAACCCAGCGACCGCGTGCTCAGCACGCAGTCCGCACATTACATGCGCTTGAGCCAGGCGTCGACTTCTTCGCGGGTCTTGTCCTTGGCGTAGCCGTAGCGCTCTTGGATCTTGCCTTCGAGCTGCTCGCGCTTGCCCTGCATCTGGTCGAGCTCATCATCGGTGAGCTTCCCCCACTGCTCTTTCGCCTTGCCGGTGAACTGCTTCCAGTTGCCGGCGATCCGATCCCAATCCATATGAATGCTCCTCATTATTCAGTTGCGCAGGCCGCACCGACGAGAATGAATACGTCGTCGACCCGATGGCATTAGAACGCCGTCACCTCAGTTTCGGTTCCAGGGTTTCCGTCGCGCGCAAGTCCAACGCTCACCATATTTTCTGCACTGAGCAAAAGCGCGACCGACAGCATCGAGCAATCACGAGATTGCCATGATTGTTTACGGAACCGCTTCGTCGCTCGGGTGTTCATCTGCCAGTGCCCGCTAATTGACGCGGAGCCAGCCATTAAAGATGATCAGGAGATCACCTCATGAAAAAGCTCATTCCCGCCACCGCCATTGCGGCTCTCTTTGCTGCCACCAGCGCAATTGCGCAGACCACGCCGCCGACCACCCCGGCGACACCTCCGGCGGTGAATGAAACGAAGCCGATGGAAACGACGCCGACGACGCCGACCGTACCCAGCGTCCGTCCGACCCAGGTCGAGACTGCGCCGACGATGACCGAGGCGCAAGCCAAGGCGTTGATCGACGCCAACGTCGTCAGCAGCGACAACAAGACCGTTGGTGAAGTCGCGGCCATTCAGCGGAGCGCCGATGGCAAAGTGACCGAGCTTCATGCCGACGTCGGTGGGTTCCTCGGCATTGGCGAGACGCGCGTGCGTCTGATGCCGTCGCAGTTCACGGTGGCGGACAAGCAGATCAACTTGAAGCTGACGTCTGAGCAAGTCAGCGCGCTGCCGAAGATCGAGAAGAAGTAACGCTTTCGTCGTTCGCCCCGGAATGGTCTCCATTCCGGGGCACCGCTTCAATGATGGAAACCGAGCTATGTCCGACATTGGAATGAATGACGCTGTATTCGCCAACGCTGCACCGCGTCGCGATCGCAAGCCTCAACGCGCGCGCCTCGGCAAGACGTGGCAGGATCGCAATTGGCGCCAGAGGGTCGTTGCCCAGATCCCCTCGAGGCCGCTTTATCTCTCTCGCCACGACGACGCGACCGGTCGTCGCGCGTTGCCTTCGCGCCACAACTGAGTTCGACTGACCACGCGTTCCGATTGCACGCGTCAGGCAGCTTTCGGGTTCATCCGACATTCACATAAGATAGGCACTGCTCGCGCTCTTGGCGCGTCAGCAGGGTTGCTTTGCGCGCGCCGTTTTGGGCATCCGGCTTTGCCGTGGTAGATACGCCCCGCGAACTTTCGAGGAGCGCGCGCATGACTTCCGCACTTGGCCGGCTCTGCTTTGCCGTGGCATTGCCGCTCACGCTACTGGCACTCGTGACGCTGCCTGGAAGCAGGCACCTAATGGCACAGCAGAAGAAAGCCGTCGAAGCCCCTAAGAAAGGCGGAAGCGCAAAGTCAAAGAAACTCGTCAAGAAAAAGGGCGGCGCCAAAGCGAAAGCCAAAGCTCAGCCGAAGGGGCCACCGCCAACGCCCGCGAAGGCCCTGTTCGGTGCGGCCAAGTCGCCATCGCCCCTCGCCGCGCGCGCCATCGGGTTTTATGCCAAGGGTTGTCTCGCTGGCGGCAAAGCGATCCCGATCGACGGACCCGCGTGGCAGGTGATGCGCTTGTCACGCAACCGCAACTGGGGTCATCCACGGTTGATCTCGCTGGTCGAGCGGCTCGCCGTCGACGTGAAGGCGCACGATGGTTGGAACGGCCTGCTGGTCGGCGACATCTCACAGCCGCGCGGCGGTCCGATGCTGACGGGACACGCCAGCCACCAGATCGGCCTCGATGCGGACATCTGGCTCACCCCAATGCCCGACAAGCGGATGGACCGGCGCGAACGCGAGGATCTGGCTGCGACGTCGATGCTCGCGGCCGATCGCGTGTCGGTCGATCCAAAAGTCTGGACGGAGGCCCATGGTCGCCTGATCCTGCGCGCGGCATCCTATTCGCAGATAGAACGCGTGCTGGTGCATCCCGCGATCAAGAAGGCGCTATGCGAGAACAAGGCGTTCCCGCGCGATCATCTGCGCAAGGTGCGGCCCTACTGGGGGCACCACTATCACATGCACATCCGCATGTTCTGCCCGAAGGACAGCCCCGGCTGCACGCCGCAAGCGGTGGTCGGCACAGATGACGGCTGCGGCAAGGAGGTCGACGACTGGATCGCACGCATGAAACGCATCTACGCGCCGCGGCCCCCAGTCGAGCCGAAGATCGTCGTTCCGAAACCCAAGCCGACGCCAAAGCCCCCCGAGATCACATTGGCGGATCTGCCAGTCGCCTGCAAGCTGGTGATCGGCAATACATCACCACCAGGACCGTCACCGCTGTCAGATGTGACCAAGCCCGATCCCGATGCGGCCGAGACCGACGGCAAGGCTGAGACGTCCGACGATAAGGCGGCGAAGCCGGCGCTCGCCGGCAAGAAGTGAGTGACGTTGCGGCGAGGACTACTCCGCCGCTTTCGGACGCTCGCCCTTGACGATGCGACGGCCGATCGAGTGACGGTGGACTTCCGACGGCCCGTCATAGATGCGAAAGGCGCGCACATCGCGGAAGATGCGCTCGACGACAGTGTCCGACGTCACGCCCATGCCGCCAAGGATCTGTAGCGAACGATCGACGACGCGGAAAATAGCTTCCGAGCAGATCACCTTGGCCATCGAACTCGCGGTCGACGCGCGGTCGCCCTGATCGAGCAGCCACGCCGTGTGCCAGATCGCAAGCCGCGACGTATGGATGTCGAGCGCATTATCCGCGAGCATGAACGACACGCCCTGGTGATCGCCCAGCGGCTTGCCGAACGATTGCCGTTCGCGGGCATACGCGGTCGCGATGTCGTGGGCGCGGATCGCCGAGCCGAGCCAGCGCATACAGTGAGTGAGACGCGCCGGCGCTAGACGGACCTGGGCATACTTGAAGCCTTGGCCGACCTCGCCGAGGATGTCTTCGCCGGTCACATGCAGGTTCTCGATGTCGATGACCGCGTGACCACCCATGAAACTCGAATCCATGGTTCCGAGCACTCGGCTGATCTTGAAGGCCGGGTTCGGAAGCTCGGTCAGAAACATCGTGCAATCGGCGGGACCGTCGCCGGTGCGCGCCATGATGATCCCGAATGCGGCGCCCTCAGCTCCCGTGATCAGCCACTTGCGCCCGTTGATGACGTAGCCGTTGCCATCCGGCACGGCGCGTGTCTTCAACAACACCGGATCAGCGCCAGCGCCGCCATCCGGCTCCGTCATCGCGAAGCACGAGCGGACCTCGCCGGTCGCGAGGCGCGCAAGGTACTTCTTGCGCTGATGCGGCGTCGCGATGACGTCGAGCATATGGATGTTGCCCTCATCGGGGGCATGGAGATGCAGCGCTATGGGCCCGAGGATCGAGTAACCCGCCGCTTCGAAGACGACCGCCTGTTCGAAATGTGAGAAGCCCTGGCCGCCGAACTCCTCGGGGCTATTGATGCCAAGCAGGCCCGCAGCCTTGGCAGCCGCATTGAGGTCGCGTCTCAGATCCTCGGGAATCCCGTGATGATCCCAGCGCGGGTCCTTCTCGAACGGGATGATTTTCTCGCGAACGAACACGCTGACTTTGTCGCGGAGTTCCTCGAGCGGCTTGGGGATCGTGAAGTCCATGAGTTTTCCTTAGTCAGTCCGCGCGGCCGTGAGCCACGTCAGTTGCATAGGCGAGCAGTTCGGTCGCGACCTGATCCAAGGCGGCATAGTCGTTGCCCTTGGCCGCGCCGCGTTGATAGAGCGCAAAAAGCTGGAGCAGGACGACCGCCAATTTCAGCATGGCCAGAACACGGAGCACCGGCCAGTCCGAAACGTCGACATCCATGGCTCGGGCGTAAGCTGTGACGACGTCGCGACGCGGAGCGAACCCCGGCGCCGCCGTCGGCATCTGCCGCAGCGCGTGCATGCACGGGGGATCACCCGCCTCGGTCCAGTAGCTGAGCATCGTCGCCAAATCAAACAGTGGATCGCCGCGCGTACCCATGTCCCAATCCACGATCGCGACCGGCGCCAGCGTTTCCGGATTTACGATCATGTTGTCGAGTTTGAAATCGGAATGAAGCAACACCGGCGTGCGCGTCTGCACCGGTTGTCGCTCCAGCCAACCGCCGACCTCGGCCAGCAGCCGCGCCGTCGTGGGCGCCACGTCGAGACGGGCGCCGCGGCCGACCCAGCCCTTGAGCGCGCGCGCGATGAACCCCTCGGGTTTCCCCAGCGTGTCCAGTCCAATCGCGGCGCAATCCACGCGGTGGACCGAAATCAGCGTCTCCAGGAGCATGGTGCTCGTGGCGCGAGCAACGTCCGGTCGTCCAGCGAACCGCGATTGGTCGTCGCCCTTGATGACGAGACCCGGACGGTAGTCGATCAACTGGAATGGAACCTCGATGACGGTCCTGTCTTCGCACAGATGCCGGCTCTCCGGCGCCAGCGGATGGACGCGCCACAGCCGGGACAGGATGCGATGTTCACGCGCCATGTCGTGCGCACCGGGCGGTAGATCGCCACCCGGGGGACGGCGCAGAACAAGACGCCGTCCGCCCGCAGTCAGCCGGTAGTTGATGTTGGCGAGCCCGGTGCCGAACTGGCGAATCGGCTCGTCGGGATCGAGCGGCAGGCCGACGCTGCCGAGATAGGCCGCAAGCCCCTCCCGGTCGAGTGGCGCACTATCCGCTGCCGCCCGGAATACGTGCGCGTCCGTGGCGTGATCGCTCTCAGTCACCTTGCTGGTCATGCCGCCACACTAACTGCTTCTCCCCCGCGCGCCAAACGTCGGGTCCGCCACGCCGGCGCGATCTTGATCTATCGCAAGGCACAACTTCTGGGGCACGGCCAACCTGTGACGGTTGGCCCTCGTCGCCCCCATTCAATGAGCAAGTGGGCGGTCCACGAGCAGCACCCTATGGAGGTGGCCCATGTACAAGCACATACTGTTGCCGATCGATGGATCGGCCTTCGGGGACGGCTCTGTCGCGTACGCGGTCAGGTTGGCGAAAAGCCTTGGCGCCACGCTGTCCGTTATCCACGTCACTGCGCCCTATCGCGATATCGCGATTGGCGAGGTCGCATCGCTGCTGCCCGAAAGCGATTACAAGGCACGTACCAACGCTTTCGCGACGAAGGTTTTGGAAAAGGCCAAGCAAGCCGCCGCGACCGCAGGATTAGCCATCTCGGTCCAGACCGTCAGCCATACACACCCCTGGGAGGCGATCATCCAGGCGGCAGATGCGCAAGGGGTCGACCTCATCGTCATGGCGTCGCACGGCCGCCGCGGACTGGAGAGCCTGCTAGTCGGCAGCGAGACCAAAAAGGTGCTCACCCATTCGAAAATCCCGGTCCTGGTCTGGCGCGCATAGCTGTTCCCCCAGTCCAGACTTGCGCGCGGGCGCGCGGCACGTATCCTGATCCGGAGAGCGGTGGTTCAACACCGCATCGCTAGCCCACGCCGTTCAAAAGCGTGGATCAGGAGGAAACGATGGCCGGCAGCCCCCGTAACGACCGCTGGAAGCAGCGGCCTGAGAATTCGACGTGGGGCGACTACGGGCCCAACGATCAGCTTGGGCGGATGAACGAGCTCAACGCGGAGCGCACGCGTCAGGCCGTCGCCGAGGTCAAGGAGGGGCGCACCTTCTGCCTCTCGATGCCACTCGATACGCCGGGTGGTGCGGTGCTCAACCCGCGCCGCCATCCGCCAGTACTGCGACCGACGTTGCGCGGCGAGCGTCCGGTGTGGATGTACCGCACTGAGAACGACCATCCCGGCCTCGTCGATGTCATCAACGATGACATGGTGTTGCTCCATCTCCAATACTCGAGCCAGTGGGACACCTTCGCCCACGTCGGCGCACTGTTCGATGCGGACGGCGATGGCGTCGCCGAGCCCGTATTCTACAACGGCTATCGCGGCGGCACCGACATCGTCGGCCCCACCGATGCCAAGGAAGCCGGCGCAATCCCCGGCACGTTCGTCGAAGCGAAGTCCACCTCGCGGGCCAATGCGCTCGGTGTCGAGAACATGGCGAAGAAATGCCTTCAGGGCCGCGGGGTGATGATCGATCTGTTCGCGCACTTTGGCCGGCGCAAGCACGCCGTTACCTATGACGACCTCATGCGCGTCATCGCCGCCGATGGCATCAAGGTCGAGGC
>LNEA01000139.1 GCA_001464855.1 Rhizobiales bacterium Ga0077530 | reverse complement strand
GTCGGCACGCACATCGACGCGCTCGGGCATTTCACGATCGGCGACCGTATGCACGGTGGCTACAGTGCCGAGGTGACGGTCGACGATTTCGGTCTCGCGAACCTTGGGATCGAGCACTGCCCGCCGATGGTGACGCGTGGCATCTGCGTCGATGTTTCGGGGATCGATGGCGGCGACTATTTGAAAGCGGGCCGCGCCGTCGGCGCTGATGATCTGAAGCGGGCACTGGAGCGCGCGAAACTCTCCATCGAGCCGGGCGACGTCGTCTGCATCCGCACGGGCTGGGGGCCGGCGAGCCCGGGATCGATCTCGAAGCGGCGCAATGGCTGACGTCGCGCGATGTCGTCGCGATCGCGGTCGACAACATGGCGGTGGAGGTGCTGCCGGGCACCAACCATCCCCAAGCCATCATGCCCGTGCACCAGCATTGTCTCGCCGAGGCAGGCGTCCACCTGATCGAAAACATGGCCCTCGACGAATTGGTGGCGGATAACATCAACAGCTTCTGCTTCATGCTGGCGCCGGTGAAATTCAAGGGTGCCACGGGCTGTCCGGTTCGCCCGATCGCGTTGGTATGACCCGCCGCACCGCCGCACTGCCGCCGCGGAGGACTTCGTGAGTCCGGCACTCCTCCCGATTCTGGCAACGCTCTATCTGCTGAATTTTTCCAACCTCTTCCTGCGCACGAGCTTTGGCGTCATGGCGCCCGAACTCGAGCGCGAGATGGGGCTTTCGCCGGCCGTGCTGTCGACCATCGCCAGCTCGCTCTTCATTGCCTATGCGCTGATGCAGATCCCGACCGGCATGATGCTCGATCGCTACGGGCCACGTCGGGTGTTGAGCGTCATGCTCTTGTTCACCGCGGCGGGGACAGCGCTGTTCGCTATCGGCGAGACGCCGCTGGCGCTGACGATGGGCCGCGTCTTGATGGGCATCGGCTGCGCGGGTGGGTTCACCGGCGCCTTCTACATCATCGCGATGTGGCTGCCGCCGGATCGCATCGTGACCCAGACGGGCGCGCTCAACAGTTTCGCCGCGGTTGGAAATCTCTTCGCGACGGCGCCACTCGCCGCGCTGATCGCGCTGATCGGATGGCGCGAGAGCTATTGGGTTTTCACCGTCGCGCTCGTTCTGCTCACGGTGGCGCTTGCGGTGTATGTGCGCGATACGCCGCCCGATCATCCGCCGCGTGAAGTCAAGAAGGAGTCATTTGGCGAGGTCCTCGCGGGCGCCCGCGATGCGGTTCGCCAGCCCGGCATGTGGCGGTTGTTGCTGATTGGGCTGCCGATGTCGGCGTCGGGCGCGATCAGCGGTGCGTGGGGCGCGCCGTATCTCAAGCATGTACACGGGCTGGGCGATATCGAGCGTGGCAGCGTGCTGCTGTTCATGGCGCTCGGCGGCATCTGCGGCCACTTCTTCTATGGCCGCGTGGCGCGCTGGTGCAACTCACTCAAATGGCCGGTCCTCATCGGCGGTTGCTTCATCTTGTTGGTGACCGGAGGGATGGCGCTCATGCAGAGCCCGTCGGTACGACTGGTGACGGCAATGTTCGTCGTTCTCAGCATCTGCAGCGCCTATCCGACGGTCGCGCACGCCTATGCGCGAGGGTTGGTGCCGGCGCATTTGATGGGCCGTGGAGTCGCCGCATCGAATATGGGAATCATGACCGCGATCGCGGCGGCTCAATTCACCTTCGGTTGGATGCTCGGCGGGTTCCCGGCCGTGGCGGGCGTGCCGCCAGAGATTGCGTATCGCTGGGCTTTCGGCGTCCAGGCGGCGCTGGCGCTGACCGGTCTCGTCGTTCTCTCGGGCCTGCGGGATGTAAAACCGCGCGAGTGACCGCCGACCGCCTCATGTCATCCGCTGTCGGCGCCTCAAACGCCATTTTTTGAGACCGAACGCCTCATTCTCCGAGATGTAGAATGCGGTGCAACTCATTCTACCGAATGGTGGAAACGCAACCGAGCGATCTAGTTGACCTGGGTCGTCAGCAATCGTATTCCCCGGGTTTCGCATTCATCAGTAGGCGCACGGGAAATCGATTTATGCACATGGTGATGGTGACCTCGGTCGGACTGGTGCTGCTGGGCTTGTTCCTGCTGCTCGCGCGCTCATGGGGGGCAGACCCCTCGATCATGGGCGTGGCCGCCAAGGCCTTCATTCCGGTATGGCTCACCATCTCGCTGGTGAACCTGTGGATCGGCGTCCAGTATGCCGGCTACACTGTGATGCAGGAGTTGCCGATTCTTGGTGTGATTTTCGGTATTCCAGCAGCAGCGGCGATCGCTGTGATCCGGCGCTACGGGGCGCACTGAAAAGGCGAGCATGGCTGCGGAAGTTCAGGGGACCGATCTCGTCAAGATCGTTGCGCTGTTGGGGGCGGCAGTCGTAGCCGTCCCGATTTTCAAGCGGCTCGGGCTCGGCTCGGTGCTGGGCTATCTGGCGGCGGGGCTGGTCATCGGGCCGTTTGGCCTCGCACTGTTTGCCGATCCGCAGGCAATACTCCATGTCGCCGAACTCGGCGTGGTGATGTTCCTATTCATCATCGGGCTCGAAATGGAGCCCTCGCGGTTATGGAACATGCGCCGCGAGATCTTTGGCTTGGGCCTCATGCAGGTTGGGGCGTGCAGCGCGCTGCTGTCGTGCGTGGGACTCGCGCTGGGTTTTCCGCTCGGCATTTCGTTCGTCGCGGCGGCGGGGTTTGTTCTCACCTCGACAGCGATCGTCATGCAGGTTCTGGAGGAGCGCGGCGAGCTTTCGACGCCGAAGGGCCAACGGATGGTTTCCGTGCTCCTGCTCGAGGACCTGGCCATCGTGCCACTGCTCGCGCTCGTCACGTTCCTGGCCCCGGGCGGCGCGGATGTGACGGTCATGGCTCGGTTGACGTCGGTGGCGATCGGCCTCGGCGCAATTATGGCCCTGCTCGTCGTCGGCCGCTGGCTGCTCAATCCCATGTTCAGCCTCCTTGCCAGCGCACGCGCGCGCGAAGTCATGACGGCTGCGGCGCTACTGGTTGTTCTCGGATCGGCGCTGGCGATGCAACTTGGTGGCCTGTCGATGGCGATGGGCGCGTTCCTCGCAGGCGTGCTGCTGTCCGAGTCGTCGTTCCGCCACCAGCTCGAGGCCGATATCGAGCCGTTCCGCGGCCTGCTGCTCGGGCTCTTCTTCCTCGGCGTCGGGATGGCGCTCAATCTCACGGTGATTGCCGCCAACTGGCAACTCGTGACGATCAGCGTGGTCTCCTACATCATTCTGAAATTCCTCGGCATCTATGGCATCGCGCGACTGGTTGGCAGCAGCAATCGCGAGGCGCTGGAACGCTCAGTGATTATGGCGCAGGGGGGCGAGTTCGCATTTGTGCTCTATGCCGCGGCGACCAGCGTCGGGCTCATCACGGGTGAGGCCAATGCGATCCTTACGGCAACGATCATCATTTCGATGATCCTGACCCCGATCATGATCATCATCCACGATCGTCTGGTCCCCATAGCTGCCCCGTCGATGGACGGTGTCGAACGCGCCGCGGGTCTTGAGGGGAATGCGCTGATCATCGGCTTTGGCCGGTTCGGCCAGATCGTCAGCCAGCCGCTCTTGGCGCGCGGCCATACCATTTCGATCATCGAGACGGACACCGAGAGCATTCGAGCCGCGGCGGAATTCGGGTTCAAGATTTATTACGGCGACGGCACGCGGCTCGACATCCTTCGTGCCGCTGGCGCCGCCAACGCACGCGCGATCGTTGTGGCAATCGACGACCCCGCGGGGGCAAAAAAGATCGTGGAACTCGCCAAGGCAGAGTTCCCGCTCGTCCCGATCCTGGCGCGCGCGTTCGACCGCACCGCTGCAATCGAACTGATCCACGCCGGTGTCGACTATCAGATCCGCGAAACATTCGAATCGGCGCTGCTGCTGAGCGAGCAGGCGCTACTGCGACTAGGCGACGAACCGGAAACGGTCGAAGAGGTCATCGCCGAGGTGCGCCGGCGCGATGCCGAGCGTCTCGATCTTGAAATGTGCGGCGGAATTTATGCCGGTCGCTCATTGATCCACGGCAACGTACCGCGATCAGTGCGGGGCACCGAAGAACAGACGTGAGCGCGCTCACACCTGCCGATCGTATGACCATCGCAACCAACGCGTGTCAGTCGTCGAGGTCTTTCTTGGTGATTTTGAAATTGCCGTCGAAGTCGAAGTCGTACTTCTTACCGTCGGCGCAACGCGCGTCATCGACTTCGAATTTGCCGTCGTCGAATTCCATCTTACCGCCGCTGCAGCCCTCGGCTTTCAACGCCGCTACGAGTTTTTCACTCTCGGCTGCTGTCACAGGGCGATCTGCCCAAGCCGCAGTGGTCGAAAGTGCGGCGATGGCAAGGGCGGGTAGAAAACGGCGCATCAGTGTCCTCCAGGGAATAGTTCGGCGGATGTTCGATCGCGTTGATGATCAAACACCCACCCATTCCTGAAGAACGCGGCACGCTGCCAATTGTTTCCTGGATTCGACATTCGCCGTCAGGATGGCGCCGCAGCGACTGCTATTGTAGACGGTCCGGCGCCGGGAACGCGTGCGGCAGCAGGCCGGCGACGGCTTCTGCGACTTCCGCGCTCCGAGCGGGCTTGGCGACGACAGGAGCCTGAGGCCACGTGCTGGCCGCCTCTGTCGAGTCGAACTTCGTGTAGAACATGAAGGGAATGCCGAGATCCTGGAGGCGGTGGCACACCGCAGCCGTGCTCTCGCCGGCACGACCCATCTGGACATTCACGACAGCGGCAGACAACGCCGGATACTCGGCGAGATACAGCGCGTCGCGCAGTCTCCCCGCAGCAAACACCTTGGCGCCAGCCTGAGTAAATTCTTGTTCCAGTTCGCGGGCGACCGATGGCTCGTGCTCGACGACCAGGATCGATTGTCCCTTCAAACGCATCATCATCATCGCAGTACCCCTGTTCCGATGTGGCCGCGACGTGCTTGACAAATTAGGCGTGACGATAGGCTGCATCGTCAACCCGGTAGTAGTGCGGCGCACACTTGACGCTTAATCGTTCGTATAGCCGCCGTGGATGTCCTCAATGCGACGATAACGCGGAAGAATCTCGCTTTTTGTGGTCCTCACGCATGCGTGATCCATCGTAGACCATCGCGTCGTTACGCTTCGGTTTCTGTGGATAATCGAATTTTGCGAAAATCAGAGGTGGTGCACTGCATCAATGTTGAGAGTGACGTGCAAGCGAATCGCGAAGAGGTCCCACGGCGCGCTTACGCCTCAACAATCTCAATGCTCGACCTGGCGGAAGGTCGGCTGTGCGTCGAGGCGATCGGGATCGACGCGCGGTCAAGGTACGCCGCCAACTCACGATGACTTCAGAGACGCGATCAATTCAGCCAATGTCGACACGGTCAAATCTGGTTTTGCCTTCTCCGCGCCGTAGCCAGTCAACCCCAGTGAGCGACCGTTCCGATTGATCCAAGCGCAGGAGAGACCGTGAGCGTTGGCAGGCGTAATATCGGCGCGCAAGCTCTGTCCCACGTGCAAGATGCGGCTGCGTTCAATGCCCCTCGCCGCTAGTTCAGCGATTGCCGTCGTGAAATGGGGCGTGTCGGGCTTGTAGGCGCCAACACGCTCAGCGGTCACCACGAGATCGAAGTTGAATGCGAGGTGCTTGCAAGAGCTTGCGAGCGATGCTTCGTCGATATTGCTCAAGGCTCCAACCTGGACATGCGTTTGGAGCTCTTTGAGGCCCTTATGGCTATCCTCGTAGGGCAGCCAATCGTGCGCGGCATGGGCAAATTTCGCTCTTCGCTCGGCATCGACCGGCACGTTGAATTCTTTGCTGATCCTATCGAAGCAGCGCTGCAAGACTTCGGGATATAGGTGCGCGGGCCGCTCCTGCTGGATCTCAGCACGGGCACGGTCGAAGGCCATGAGCAACTTCTGCCCCGGCACGTTGATCTGCCAATGATGTGCCCAATCCGCGAGAAACGCGATGATCCCCGGCTCCCAGTCGATCAGGGTGCCGTAGACATCGAACGTGACGGCATCGAAATCCTGCATTCGCAACTTCATGACATTTCCACGTTGGTTGCTTCGACCACGTCGACTATGACAGCAGGATCGAGTCTTAAGACAGGTCGCATCTCAGCGACTAGTGCTTGCGACCGGTGAGCAGGTGGCCGATTGTCGCCCTCCCGCGCCGCCACGACGAAGGTGCTGCTGGCGCCTTGCGGATGAAAGGCAATTTGGAGGAGGACGGCCGCCTCGCGGAGCAGGCCGGCACGTCGCGCATTGCGTTCGACTTCGGCGCGGCGATGCTGGTTGTGTGGTTCGGCCTGTATTGGCTCTACCAACGGCTGCAGGCCCGCCATGCCGCGGCTGTTTCAGCAGTCGCAATATGAAGTGCCTCAAGGCACATACTGAATGGTAGCAACACTGACCTCGACCGGGATCTCCGAGAAGTCGTGGTGCCGCTTAGGTGACTCGAACACCTGACCCCATCATTACGAATGATGTGCTCTACCAACTGAGCTAAAGCGGCTTGATCCGTGTTGTGCTGTGCATAGCCGCGACCGCTTCGATTGGCAATCCTCTTTGCCCGCTGCGTGATGCGACGAAGCGACGGAGTGCTGTTCATCGGGCTCATGATCTCGCCCGCCATCTGGATGCTGCAGCACCCGCGCACGCCGCAAAGATTTCTCCGTGGGGAGACATCGGAGATCCCACATGGCGGAACGTCGATCGGCCAGCCAGCCGCGCGCTGACAATATTGCAACTACCAGTGGATGGAATGTGGAAATGCTCGTTTACATTGTATTTAAGGATTGCTGGCAACCTCAGGCTGTGGCGAATATGGCCACGCGGCGATGAGACGGGGATCCAAACCTGTTGGGTTGGCCGCCGCTCACCCAACCAGCCACGGCTGCGGTCACGGTCATTCTGCGGCAGCCGGCAGTGAGCAACTTGAGCACGCGTATTCGCGAAAGGAGGTGCGCTCGCGAGGACCCGAGCTGGTCCGCAACACGGCAAGAGACCTGCGGCAGGCGGTTGACCCCCCGCTTGGATCGAGGCTCCGACGGACAGTCCCACGGCTCCCTCCGTGTCCGTCTGGGCCACTCCCGATCCTACGCCGGATGTGCTGGAGTTGGGGACTTTGGCCGTCGCACCCGATTCTGCCAATTGGTGCGGCGGCCACTCTCATTTCGATCGGTGCCGCCGATGGTCGTTGCAAAAGGGGCGCGACCGCACGACCCGGGTATGGTTTGCCGCAATCCTCCCCGGTTGTGCCGCCGACACAGGCGTGATGTAGTCTTCCTCGGGGAGTGGATTGCGTTGCTGGGAGGGGGAATATGGCACGGAGCGCTTACGTCTTCGTGGCGTTGGTCTATTCGATCCTGGCCGCGAGCTTCGTCGCGTCGACCGCGACGTTAATTATGGAATTCAAGGATCACGACTGGGTCTCGCTGGCGCTGGCACACAGCCACCTTTTCATTTTTTTTCCGACGTTCGGCATCGTCGTCCTCGCCGCCTTCTATCGGCCCTCGGTCATCTTCACGCACCTTTACTGGTCGCAGGAGCAGGCCGTGCCGTTTGGCAAGCTGCGCTTCCTGTTCGGACTGTTCGTGGCCATTGGTGCTTCGTGGTGGGTGGCCCAGCAGATCGGCAGCTCGGATCTGCGGGGTATCTGGGAGATCCAGCCCGCGGCACTGGAGCGCGACCAGGGCGGTCCCATGACGTGCACGGCCGTCGATGGAACGGTATCGACATGTCAGCGCGTACCGTTTCTGAAGGCGCTTGAAGATATTCGGGCGTACGGCCGCAAACGCGTGGGCTTCGGCGAATTCACTCGCAACTGCAATCCGGATCCGCTGCTCGAGCCACCGATCGAGTACAAGGAGCGGCGGTACTGCTTCCCCGCCGGCGCGCTGCTCGATACGCGGCAATGTTGCGACGTGCAAAAGCGCTTTGCCAACGAAGTCAGGGATCTGCAAGCCGACCCCCGCCTGCGTTCGCGCACCTCGGAGCTCGATCAGTATTTCCTGCCGATCAAAGTCTTCTTCATCGTCATCATGGTCGTCATTGCGGCGCTTCTGGCCTTCTGGCGGCGGCGGATCGACTTACTCTATCCCGACTATGTGCCCTCCATCGAACGAGGCATCATTATCGGTGGCCTCGCCATGCTGATCTGGCCGCTGATGGACTACGCCTACCTGCAGACCAGCATGACCCTGTTCGGGCGCATGCACGGCGGCCTGCACTTCCGCTGGAGCCTGGTGATCGTGCCTTGGGCGATCCTGCTGCCCTTCTTCTTCCTGCGCGGCCTCGACAAAAATCGCGAGCTGCTTGCGCAAGGGGCGAGCGTGCTGGCGAGCTTCATCGCCATCATGCGCTATCCGCAGATCAACGATTGGGCGGTCCGGCTGTTCGGCGCCGGCGCGGAGCCGTGGATGTTTGCCCTCATCGTCGGCCTGTCGCTGATCGCATTCATTGGTCTCTTCTGGCGCACGGAGCGTCCTCCTGTGGATGAAGGGACATTGCCGCCAGCGCCGTTGACGTGAGCGCCGCCCCCCCGTCGCGTCATTGTCATAGATGAGATATAAGGCGTGGACGGCCGGACCTTACGCTACCGAAGCGAGCGCTCATGCTGACAATCTACGACGCCGCCGGGACCGGCACCGGCCTCGCCGCCCGTGCAGGCGCGAAAGTGGTCGATTCCTCGACTCTATGGATCGACCTGCTCAACCCAACGCCAGAAGAAGATGCGTGCATGGAGGCAGCGCTCGGGATCGACATCCCGACGCGCGCCGAGATGCGCGAGATCGAAGCGTCCGCCCGTCTCTACGTCGAGAACGGTGCGCTGTTCATGACCGCGTTCGTCATCTACGCGATCGAGCAGGCGGTGCCGCGATCGTCGTCGATCACGTTCATTCTCGCCGGCGATCGATTGGTCACGGTGCGCTACGCCGAGCCGAAGGCGTTTCCGATGTTCCTCGCCCGCGCTGAAAAGGGCGACGCGTCGTGCTCAAGCGCCGTCGACATCATGCTCGGCCTTATCGAGCAGCTCGTCCATCGCCAGGCGGACCTCATCGAGCGCATCCAGGATGACGTCGATCGGCTCGCTCCGGCGATTTTCGAGATCAAGGGGGGGCAGCAGACGCGCAGCAAGCGCCTCGATGTGATCCTGCGCACGATCGGCAAGGAAGGCGACATCGTCGCGCGGGTCCAGGAGAGTTCATTCTCATTGAGCCGCCTGCTATCGTTCCTCACAGGCGTTTTGCGCGAGAAAGGCAGCGAAGGTAAAGCGTCCAAGCGGATCAAATCGGTTCAGCGGGACGTCGAGTCGCTTCTCGACAACATGCGCTTCCTGAGCACGAGACTCGAGTTCCTGCTGGAAGCGACGCTCGGCATGATCAACATCGAGCAGAACCAGATCATCAAGCTGTTCTCGGTGGCGGCGGTCGTATTTCTGCCCCCGACGCTGATCGCTTCGATCTACGGCATGAACTTCAAGCATATGCCCGAGCTTGAGTGGACGTTCGGCTATCCGCTGGCGCTGGCGACGATGGTGGCGGCGGCGATCCTGCCCTACGTCTATTTCCGGCGGAAGGGCTGGCTGTAGATGTGGCGCCGCGTGGGGCTCTGTGTCCTCGCGGCGCTGGTTTTGACTTCCCGTGCGAACAGCCAGGCACCTGCCGAGACGCCGTCTGCGCCACCCTGCACGGTCGAGCGTGGCGAGGCACGCGCCGTGGCGGAGGTGCGTGATGGCGAGACGCTGCG
>LNEA01000138.1 GCA_001464855.1 Rhizobiales bacterium Ga0077530 | reverse complement strand
ACGAGCGACCACGACACCAGCGTCGCATTACCGTCGGCCATCATCTTGCCGAGCGGGTAGCGCGACGCCGGCTTCGGGCCGATGAAAAAAAGATGCGCGTGCATGTCCCCGATCGGGATGGCGGCGCTGTCGCCGGCGAGCGCGGGAAAGAACGGTACGGCTCCTAAAGCGGCACTGCCGATCAGCAGTTCACGACGGTTCATGTCCTGCGCGTCCCCGTCACTCGAACATGACCGTCGCGACATAATCCATCGTCCGCTTGCTGTTGGTGCGGGGCAGCAGCGTGTTGATGAGAAACGACGTCGGCGAATAGTTGTCGGGAATCGACCTGCGGATAGTCGCGCTGGCCACCCATGTCTGCGCACGACGCCATCCGCCCGCCACCGCAACCTTATAGTAGTCCTCCAGTGGCTCGAACTTGGGCGTCAACGACTTGGCGAGGGTTCGATGCCCTTCCGACATCTTCGCCAAAACCTTCGGATCCTCCTTGAAAATGCCCTCCACCAGCGGATCGCGCTGCTTCGCCGGCAACTTCATTGCATCGACGACCAGAAGGGGGCCCTCGGAGAGGCCGGCATCGGCACCGCGGGTGCGCAGCGAAAAGTAGTCGCCCGTCGCACGCATCGGCGTCATGATGGGCGTGACGCACGCCGGAACGCGGCCGCCCTTGAACGAATCCGCCGTCTTCGCAGGATCGCAATTGCGCATCGCCAGCAGCGACCACACGAACTCCGAGCAGAACATGCTCGTCTGGCCCTCGGGGTTCTGCGCGAGACCGATCTGGCCCAGTTGCTTGACGAAGGTGAGCGGCTTGCCGGAGACGTACTTCGGCGCGTTGTAGTCGTCGTTGAAGCTGATCTGGGTCGGATAGACCTTGCGCGCATTGCCGTTGAACCGGCTCGCCCACGCGACGATCGTCGCCTTCTGCGCGTCCGTCAGGCCGCGCGGCCGGATGATGTGCATGAACTTCAGCGTCCGGTAATGCTCGCTGTCGAAATTGCCGCCATAGTTCCCGCCGAGGTATTCGGCGTTGAGCGGAATGTCGAGCTGGCGGATGACGCCGTCCTTTACGTAGGCGATGCCGGTGTGGCTCACACCCATCTGGATGTTCGGATAGGCCCCGCCGCCGCCCCACTCGGGCCGGAACGTCAGGATGATGTCGCCGGTCTGGATGAGGCCGCTCTTGGCCATGCG
>LNEA01000137.1 GCA_001464855.1 Rhizobiales bacterium Ga0077530 | reverse complement strand
ACGACCTGGATCATGGCCCGGTCGATGGGCTTGAAAGGCAGCACGGAGCGGTTCAGTTGGTCGGTGTTCGGCCGCGCCGTCTACGAAGGGAAGTGGGCGCTCGGTGCGCCGGTCGTTATCTTGGGCGGGATCTATGCCGGCATCTTCACGCCGACGGAAGCCGCTGCCGTCGCCGTCTTCTATGCTGCTTTCGTCGGCATTTTCGTTCACCGCGAGCTGACATGGGACGGGTTCGTCTTTTCACTCAAGGCGACCGGAATGATCTCGGGCGCCGCGATCATCATCCTCGGCCCTGCGAAGGCATTCGGCGAGATCATGACCCTGCTCTCGGTGCCAGAGATGATCGGGGTGTTCCTCAAGGCATTCACGTCGAGTCAGTTCGTGATGCTGATGGGGATCACCTTCGTCCTCGTGATCGCGGGAATGTTCCTCGAGTCGATCGCGCAGATCATCCTGCTGACGCCGCTGCTGCTGCCATTGGCTGTATCGCTCGGCGTCGATCCCGTGGTTTTCGGGATCCTGTTCGTCGTCTGCTGCGAGATCGGATTCCTGACACCGCCAGTTGGCGCCAACCTCTTCGTTGCGATGCGACTGACTGGCGTCAGTATCGACAAGATATCGGTCGCCGTACTGCCCTATCTCGTCGCTTACCTCGTCGTCGTCGTGCTGATCGCGCTGTTCCCGGAGATTGTCACGTGGCTGCCCGATCGAGTGTACGGCAAGAGCGGATAGAAAGGACCGGGGTCAGGCGTTGGTTGGCGCAACATTGCGTCACGCCGCCTAGCCGCCTGCCAGGAAGTCTACCGCTGTGCTATCAGCACCGCTTCCGGCGGCGTCCGGGCCCAGCTATCCCCCTGCCGACCGATCCGTTGGCCGACTTCGAACAGCGCCTTCATGTAGGCCGGGTCGAATGACTTCGCGCTCTTCACGTTGAAACTCGACGGAATGGACGCGAGCCGGAACGCGGCGCCGTCCCGTTCTGTCATCGCGAAGATCTGGTTGAGGTCGCCCATGCCCTGGCTCTTGGTTAGCGTAAAAAGCGACCGGGCGCTGATCGACAATGCGTTGGCTTGGACGGCCTCGTACTCGGGCGCGATCTTGCCGTTCCGGATCACATAAACGGTTCGAGTGGGCGGCTTGGGGTAAAGGCTGTCGAACGTCTTGAGCGAAAACTGTGACGGCGCCAGGAACACCTGTCGCGTCGGCCCGCCATCGACGTGCATCTCCTCATAGACCTTGCCGCCAGCGCGCACCTTTACATGGACAGGCGGGAAAATACCGGGCAGTGACGCCGACGCCAGCAGTACGTCGCGAAACAGCTGCGTGGCCTCCTGATCACGCTCCGCGGCGACGGCGATCTCACCCATGTTCCAGATCACCTGACGTTGAGCGTCGAGGTTGGTCGTCCCGACCAGCAGCATGCGTCCGTTGCGATACTCCTGTGCGATCTCAGAAAGCATCCGCCGGTCGACATGCTTGGTGATCAGATTGCGCAGCGGCGTCGAATCCGCGAGCGCCTCGGCGCCGAGCAGTCCGGCCAAAACCTGAGGCGTCGCGACGGAGGACGAATCAAAATTCAGCCAAAGCTCCGAGAGCTGGCGGTCATAGCTCGGGCCGAGGAACGCATAGGGCGCGATGAGCGCGCCGGCGCTGACGCCGGTGATCACTTCGAAGCGCGGCCGATTTCCGCGTTCGGTCCAGCCCGTGAGCAGGCCGGCGCCAAAGGCGCCGTCGTCGGCGCCACCAGAAAGCGCGAGGTATTCGATATGCGGGCGCCCGTTCTTCTGCGTCGTGCCGGCGGCCATCCGCGAAACGCTCGGCATGTGATTGCGCACGAACGACAGAATGTCCTTCGGCACTTCATCACCCCAGAAGCGCGTGGCTTCCAGTCCCGGTACTCGAGCGTCGGCGGCGAGCGCAGCCGGCACAGCGTGACGCTCGACGGTCGCACAACCGGCGGCGGCCAAGGTGACGAAATACACGGCACTCAAAGCAAGCAGACGCGAAACAGGCAAATCACCACCCCGTGCCCAATTGATGCCAGCACCTTGTAACGGCTTCCGACCCGGCGGCAATGATATTACGACGCTCAGCCGTCTCCGGATGTGTTCTGGCGGCAACAGCCTGCGGCAACAGGGGTGAATTCGCGCAGACCGACGCTTACATGTCGACTGTGGAAAAGTCTGAAGGCATCGGAATTGCCGTGGGCATCGCAGTTGGCGTACCCATCGGCATGATCTTCGACAGTGTCGGAGCCGGCATCGGCATCGGGATCGCCATGGCGATCGCTGCCGGCTTAGTCCTCAAGCGCTGATCATCCTTTGAGCGCCCGCGCCACCGCGGCGAAGGCCGGCAGCGTCACCGGATCGTTGTTGACGTTGCCTGCGGCGTGGTGGGACGCGTATCGCGCGATGACGACCTCGCTGCGCGGATTGACGTAGATCGACTGCCCATGAATGCCGCGCGCCATGTAGACGCCGTCCTCGTTGTGGCTCACCCACCACTGATTGCGATAGGACCAGCCAGGCAGTGTCGCATAGCCGGCGGGCGCGAATTTTTTCGGGTCGGCGCCTCGCGCGATATCGTCGACGACACTTGTAGGCACGATCTGGCGGCCATTGAACTGGCCGCGATTGCGCATGACTTCGCCGAAGCGGGCGAGATCGCGCGTCGTCGTGTTGAGGCCGCCGCCGCCGCTCTCGATGCCGAGGCGATCGACGGTGTAGTGCGCGTCCTCCTCGGCGCCCATCGGCTGCCAGATGCGCGTCGATAGCAGTTCCGATAGCGATTGGCCGGACGCGCGGCGCATGATCCAGGCGAGTACGTCCGTATTGACGGTGCGATAGGTGAAGACCTCGCCGTGCGCGCCGAGCTTCGGCATCGTGGTGAGGTATTCGAGCAGTGAGAGCTGCGGCACTCCCGGCAGCGGCGGTGCCATGCCGTTGGCACGCCGCATGGCCCAGACGTCCGAGTCCGGGTCGGTATAGACCTCGGTGTATTTGATGCCGGTGATCATATCCATGACCTGGTTCACCGTCGCATCGCCAAAGCCGCTCTTGGCGAGTTCCGGGACGTATTTGGTCACGGGTGCGGCAGGATCGATCTTACCTTCCGCCACCAGCATTCCAGCGAGTGTCCCGGTGAAGGACTTGGTCACGGACATTGCGATGTGCTGCTTGTGCGGTTGCAAGGCACCGGAGTAACGCTCGAACACGAGCCGCCCGCGGTGCAGGACCACGACGCCGTCGGCGTAGGTCAGATCGAGCGCGTCACCGAAGGTGATCGCGCGGCCGTCCATGGTCGTAGCCTTGACCTTGCCGAGGTCCTGCACGTCGCGCGGCAGCGCCGATGCGGGGCCAGATCCGCGCCATACGTCGATGGTCGGCACGAGCTGGCGGATGTTGCTCCAGGCCCAGCGGAGTTGCGGGAATTTGCGGAATGAGCCGTCGGCGAATGTGACCGCCTTGTCCGGCGCCGGAGGAAAGCCCGTCATCCAGGCGAGGGAAGTGGGATCGCAATCTGCGGCATTTGGCGGTGTCGGCGCGGTCATGATCGTCGGACCCTCATTGTTTGTAGGCTGGTCCCAGTTAGGCAAATCGCCGCCGAGACCTCAAGCATTCCGCGTGCATGGCCGCCCGGCAGTCGGGTCTGCCGCGGTCAGTCGCCCCGTTGCTGTACGCGCCTAACCAAAAGCGCCAGCGGGATCGCGGAGAACGAGACCAGCGTGTAGACGAAGAAGGCGTTGGTATACGCGATCATCGCCGCTTGGCGGTTGATCTCGTTCGACAGCGCCGCGAGGCCTGCGATGGTCTCGGTGTGCCAGCCGCCAATCACCGGCGTCAGCATCAACTGCTTGCTGTAGGGCGACACGTTCTCGACCAGCCGGCTGTAATTCGCCCCTGTCGCACGCACGACGAGCGCCACGCAGATCGAAATGAAGAAGCTGGACGCGATATTGCGCACGAGGTGGAACATCGATGCGGCTTCTGCGCGGGAGCGCGACGGCAACGTCCAGAAAGCAGTCGTCGCGATCGGCGCCCAAATCAGGCCGACCGCGGTTCCCTGCATGAAAGCGTTGATGGCCAGCGTGACGAAATCCACGTCGAGATTGATCGCCATCAGCCAGATGCCAGAAAATATCTGAACGCCGAAGCCGATGATCATCGTGATGCGCGGATCTAGTCGCCCCGTCATCATCGCGAGGAAGAAACCCATTGCGACGCCGATGCCGCGCCAGCCCACCATGATCCCGATCAGGCGGTCGGTGTAGCCGAGGTGTGATTGCAGCAGAGGTGGCAGCAGAACCATCGGCGTGAAGTTGACCATGCCGAACAGACCGACCAGCAGCAGGCCGAGAGCGAAGTTACGATCGAGCAGCAGGCGCAGGTCAAGGAATGGGTTCTTTGCGGTCAGGCTGTGGACGAGAAAGACGTAGAACGCGACGAGGCCGACGAATGTCGCGACGGTGATCTCGGTCGATTCGAACCAGTCGAGGCGCTGGCCGCGCGACAGGATGATCTGCATCGCCGCGATCGCGATGGAGAGCGAGAGAAATCCGGTCCAGTCGAGCGATGTCGGTTGGCTTTCTTCGTCGGGTGGCAGGATGAGCCGGGCGCCGATGGTTGCGAACACTGCAACCGGCACGATCATGTAGAAGCCCCACCGCCAGCCGTAATAGTCCGAGAGTACGCCCGCGAGCATAGGTCCGATGATCGGACCCGCCGTATTCGCCATACCGAACACCGATATCGCCATCGCGTGCTGACGGCGCGGGAAGGCGTCGAGGATCAGCGCCTGGCCCAGCGGCAGCAGCGGCGCCCCGAACGCGCCCTGCAGCACGCGCCACAGGATCAGATCGTCGAGCGTGTGCGCAAACCCGCACAGCAGCGACGCCACGGAGAAACCGGCGAGGCTCGCGACCATGACCGTGCGGCGGCCGAACGCCGAGATCAGCCATCCCGTCATTGGGGTGACGACGGCGGTCGCGAGGATATTGAAGGTGACGGTCCAGGAAATCTCATCCTGCGTTGCCGCCATCGCACCCTGCATCTGCGGCAGGATCGCCGTCGCCGTGAAAGTTGCGGCGTTGTAGGCAGCGGAACTGAGCACCACGATGAACAGTACGAGCTGACGCCGGGCGACCGTCAGGTTGACGGTCGGGACGTCATCCCCGCTCACGGTGGTCATCTGCGTTCCTGCCCTTGTCGCGCGGGCTTTGCGTGAAGTCCCGCGAAGCTCTCAGCGCAGCGGGAAGCCGAGTGCGATGAAAGCTTCCTTCAGCTTCTCGCGGCCGCTCAGCGCCTTGATCGTCGACATCCGGGCGACGACGCGTGACGTCCAATTGGATGCGCCGGCCATCTCGTTGCGGGCGGAGAAGGCGGCGAGGCGCGCGTCGTAGTTGGCTTGCTCGCGCTTCTCCGGTTCGAGCGAATAGCGTTCGCGATGCAGCACGACACCCTGCGGTAAGCGCGGCTTGACCTCACCGACGCTTGCGGGGCGTGCGTAACCAACGCAGAGACCGAAGACGGCGCCGGCGCCGGGCGGCAGGTCGAGCAGCTTTGCGACGCGAACCGGATCGTTGCGCATCGCGCCAATGTAAACCGTCGAGAGGCCGAGCGATTCAGCGGCGACCACCGCATTCTGTGCGGCCAGCGCGGCATCGATCGCTGCGACGAGGAATGTCTCAAGATACGGGGCACCCTCGAGCGCCTTGCCTTCCGCCTGCGCTATGCGCTCGTTGCGCGAAAGGTCGGCGAGCCAGACGAGGTATAGCGGGCATTCGACGATATGCTTCTGCCCGCCGGCGATCTGGGCAAGCTCGGCGCGCTTGGCCGGATCGGTCACCTCGACCACCGACCATGTCTGCAAATTCGAACTGGTCGCAGCGGATTGTGCGGCGGCGATCATCGTCGCGAGCGTGCCGGCTGGGACCGGATCGGGTTTGTAACCACGCACCGAGCGATGCTGCAAAAGGCTCGAAACGACGTCGTTCCACGGCAGTTGGCTCGGTGTGATCTCCGTGCCGTAGCGAGCGGCGAGCGCGTGGCTTTGCGCCGTAACCGGCGGATCGATGGCGTTCATGGATGGTTCCTGGGATGTTTCCGGAGGTTTCGGGACCGAATGTCTGGACACATTCGACCAGACAGGTCCCGGCTTGTCCACCCGCCGACTGTGGCCATCAGCCATTCCAACGATGTGGCGGGGCGATCAGCGGATTTCCAGGGGAAGGCCGAACTCGACAAGGTGGCCACCGCCGAAACGCGGATCAAGCGGGCCATTTGTTCCGGTGTTTCGAATTCCGCTTCGGCCAAGATGAGGCCACTGTGTTCGCCTTGGAATTCATCCACAGCTAGCACCGCGCCCGGAACGGACTGCAATCTGTGCCGGAGTTTCTTTATTCGAGCCCCCGGCAGTGAGGCCGCCAATACCGCGAACTCTTCCTCAGTCAGATAGATCGACGTGATCAGACGCGTATGCGCGTTGACGTCGGCCTTTCGGGTGAGCCGCAGCCTTGGCACACCGCCGCCGATCGGACGAGCCTCTCTGAGCCGTAGACGTCCCCCTGTAACGTAGAGATCGGAGATCGCCTCGGTCCGAGCGATGCGCTCGCGCGGCACGCCCAGACACAGCCAGCGGCGCTCGCGCTCGACCGAAACGTAGTCGAGCTTGGGGAAGCCCAGAGCGAACGCGGTCTGTTGGTCGATGTCCATCGCAGGATCCGAACATTCAAATGGCCGCGCTAGGCCTTGCGCATCGCTGCCATGCCGCGATCGAGATCGGCGGCGAGATCGGCTGGCGCTTCGAGGCCGACCGAGAGCCGGATCATACCATCGGTGATCGCGAGTTCGGCGCGCGCCTCGGGTTTCAGGCGCTGGTGCGTCGTCGTCGCGGGATGCGTGATGATGCTCTTGGTATC
>LNEA01000136.1 GCA_001464855.1 Rhizobiales bacterium Ga0077530 | reverse complement strand
AGGAAGACGAAGCCGAACAGCATCGACATCCACTGGGTTCCGAAAAAGATGCCGACGAGGCTCGACGTCAGCGGCACCGTCGAGAGCCAGAACAGCCCAAGCAGCGCCGAGACCGCGATGATCAACCACGGCGACAGCGGCAGGAACAGCAGCCCGAGGAACGCGAACGAGCGCATAAAATAGATGATGCTCAGACCGACGCGGCGCTCGATGAATTTCGCTGACTGCCCGGCCGAATAGGTCCCGATGATGTTGGCGATACCGACCGCCATCAGTGCCCACACGCCGACCCATGACGGCATCCCGAGATCGGAAACAAAGGCCGGGAGATGGACGCCATAGAAGGCGAGGTGGAATCCGCAGACGAAGAACCCCGACACCAGCAGCCAGAAGCTCGGGTGCGCAAACGCTTCCTGGAAGGCTTCGATCAGCGACTGTGACTTGGTCGGTCCCGAGTGCGCCGCCGGCTTGCCCGCGAGCGGCCATGCGAGGGGCAGGATCATCAGGCAGGTCGCGGCAATAGCCATCAGGCTGGCCTTCCAGCCGATCGTCTCGATCAGGATATGGGCATACGGAAAGGCAATCAGATTGCCGATGCCGCTCGCCATGCCGAGCGATGCGATCGCCGCGGTGCGCTTCTCGATCGGCGCCGCGCGCCCCACCGCGCCGACCAGCGCCGGCACACCGGTGCCAGCGACGCCTGCGCCCGCGAGAAGCCCCGCTACGTAGAGGTCGAATGGCGTTTGCGCGGTCGCCAAAAGGTAGAACGAGCTGACCGTCGCCAAGGCGCACACCACGAGCACGCGGCCGGCACCATATTTGTCGGCGACCGCACCAGCGAGGATCGTCAGAACGCCCCATGTCAGGTTCGCGATGGCCATCGCATTCGAGAACGGCTCGCGGCCAAAGCCGAGTTCCGTGCTGATCGGTTTGAGATAGAGGCCCATGACCTGGCGCAGCCCCATCGCCAGCCCGACGATGGTGCCGGCGGCGAGAATAACCACCCAAAGGGGCCGGGCAGGCCGTATGGGCACGGCGGTGTCGAGAGTGGCCATGGGATTGCTCTTCTCGGATGCTCACCGGCCAATCTTTGAAATGCCGTCGGCGGCGTGAGGCAGGTGCTCATGAAGCATTGATTCCGGCCTTTATGCCCCGATGGACGCATACATGTCGACAAAACAGGTCGCGGCGCAGGGTTGCTCTGCCGGCACATCATCACCGGTGATTTGGGAACGGAGGGGGGCTGCGCCAGGATTTCTCCCAATTTCTACAATACGAATCGAATTTGCACGGTCCGCTAAAGCGGATGGCGAACTCTGTCGTGCAGACTGGCTCGAGACCAGAATCCGAGGCGGCCCTTGTGCCGCGAAATAGTACGATCATCGCCTAGGAGAGACACCAATGATGAAACCCGTCGTGCTTGCAGCCGCCGCGGTCGCGGCGGTTGGCCTCACCATGGTGGCGCCATCGGGCGCCGAGGCCCAGTATTATGGTCCTGGCGTATCGATCCACATCGGGGCTCCCCCTTATTACGGGTACCGTCCCTATCGCCCCTATTACGCGTATCGCCCCTATCGACCGTACTACGGCTACGCGCCGGCCTATGCCTATGGAGCACCCTACGGTGTCCGATACGCGCGGCCGTATGCGCCGGTCTGTGCCCGCTGGGTCTGGCGTGTAAATCATTACGGCGAGCGCCGTCGTCGCTGCGTCGCCTGGTAATCCGATAGCCTAACACCGTCCCAGAGCATTCAAGCGCCCTCGCCCTTAGCGGTCGGGGGCGTTTCCGCTTGCAGGGTCACAAAACACCATTCAAAAATAATATATCGCTATTTCAGTATCATACACGATTTATTGAACTTTGTTTTGTGCTGAGGCTTGAAGACTCGAGAGACTGAACATAGATCAGTGATCATGGAGGACGGAGACGAAGTCCAACGGACCGAGCCCAACGAACTCCGCACCCATTAGACCGAACCTCAACTCAGGAGATACCCCAATGTCCAAGACCCTCGTTCTCACCGCTGCCGCCGCCGCTGCTGTCGCTCTCGGCTCATCCTTCGCGGGAACGTCCTCAGCCGAAGCGGGCTACCATCACCGCCACCACAGCTACGGCTACAAGCACGTGCACATCTATCGCCCGGCTTACGTCTACAAGCGGGTTTACAAGCCGGTGTATGTCTACCACCCGGCCTACGTGTACAAGCCCGCTTATGTGTATCGCCCGGCCTACGGCTATAAGTACGGCTACGGCTACAAGACTTGGTAATCGATCCTTCAGACCAGGATCTCAGCACCCCTCGATCGAAAGATCGGGGGGTGTTCGCTTTTGGTGCCACCCAGGGAGGAACTGCGGATTCCCGCCGCCATGGGCATCAGGGCGAAAATCTGCGCGAGAACGGCAGCCACGACACTGTCGCTGCCATCAACCCGCGCAACGCCTCGGGCCAGCGCCACAAATAAAATATAATCTTATCAAAGCCATACCAATTATTCTGAACTTTGTTTTGTTTCCGCCCTTGAAAGCCGCGCAACTGAACATAAATCAGTAGTCATGGAGAGCGGCGGTGATAAACCTGAAACTCTCCCCGAGATTTGAACCGAACGTCAAACCCCAGGAGATACCCCGATGTCCAAGACCCTCGCCCTCGCCACCGCCGCTGCTGCCCTCGCCCTCGGCTCGTCCTTCGCCGGAACCTCGTCTGCCGAAGCCGGCTATTACGGTCACCGCCATCAAACCTACAGCTACGGCCACAGCTACGGTTACAAGCACGTGCATGTGTATCGCCCCGCCTACGTCTACAAGCGGGTCTACAAGCCGGTCATCGTGTACAAGCCGGTGACCGTCTACAAGCCGGTCCACGTGTACACCCACGGCTATTCGCACGGCTACAAGACCTGGTAATCCGGTCGCATAGAGCGCCGACGTTCCCCCACCCCTCGGTCGAAAGGCCGAGGGGTGTTGCATTTCGATGGATCAACGGCAGACGAGAACGGGGATCGTCGAGTGGGTGAGCACCTTTTGCGTTTCGCTGCCGAGCAGCACCGCGGAGAGCCCGCGCCGTCCGTGCGATGCCATCACGATCAAGGCGGCCCCCTTGTCGCGCGCCGTATCGATGATCACCTGCCAGGGAAAATCGTTCTCGATCTGGATGGTCTCGGCGTCGACGCCGATATTGGAGGCCTTTGCGCGCAGCGTTACGAAATATTTCTCGACGTTCTTGGCAATCTCGTCGGCAATTTCCTCGACCGGCAACGCCACGACGATGCCCTCATAGACCATGGGCGCCGGCTGGCTGGTGACGCGCAGGATCGTGGCTTTCGCGCCGACCGCCTTGGCCAACGCCAGACCTTGATCGACGGCCTTGTTGGACAGTTCGCTGCCGTCAGTAGCGATGAGTATGCGGCCGTACATCTGACTCTCCTTGTGGATAGGGGCAAAAAACCCCTCGGCTTAGTGAGACATGAGCGTCGGCACGGTCATGTGCTTGAGGATATGGCGTGTCACGCCGCCAAAAACCATCTCGCGCAGCCGCGAATGTCCATAGGCACCCATGACCAATAGGTCGCTGCCATCATCGGCCAGACGCGCCAAAACCTCATCGGCGACACCGATCTCGTCGGCGATCGTTTTGCGCACCGTGACTTTGACGCCATGGCGGGCCAGTGACGCTGCAATCTCGGCGCCTGGCAATTGACCGGACTCGCCATCTGCGCCTGCGCCAACCACACATAGGAGCGTGACGGCGTCGGCCGCCTTGAGCAGCGGCAGCGCATCGAAGACGGCCCGCGCGCCCTCGCGCTTCCCTGACCACGCGACCATGACGCGCTTGCCGACTTCGCCGAACTTTCCGGCGTAAGGCACGACCAGAACCGGCCGACCACTTTCCAGCGCCAATCGGGATCGGCCTGGCTGGCGACGATCACATCCGCCGCGCGCCCATGCTCGATGACGGCAGCGGCCGGATCCGTTCCGATGACCTCCACGTTTCGCCACTCCGGAGTGAACGCCCGGTTTCGCGTTGCGTCGTCAAATGCCGCTTTCAGGCGCGCCGCTTGCTCGTCGTCGATTTCCTGAAAGGCGGCGAAATCCTCGGGCCCGACCATTGCCGGCATCGCGGGCATATGAGCGAGTGCGTGCGCCACGTTGAAACCGATGAGATGCGCGTTGGAGCGCTCGGCGAGCCGGCCGGCAACGCTCATCAGGACGTCGGTTTGGCGCGGGTTCGAAAGCTGCACCAAAATGGTCTTCCAATCCATGTCGAGCTCCTCCACTCCCCAGATCATGGGGAAAAGCATCCAAATAATCCGATACACATAACTCCACTGCCTTGATTGGGGTCAAAGCAAGGACGCGACAACCGGTGAACGTATAACCGCGACGCGCGTTCGCCGGTTCCCAAACGCAAAGGATGCTGCAGAATGTCCTACCGAAGTCGCGACAATGCCGGACGTCGCACGGGCCTTGGACGTCTGACGCGCATGACACTCAATGTGTGCGTGACGGCAGCCGTTGGTCTGCTCGCACCGACCAGCGTTCTCAGCGCGGAGTCCTGGCAGCTCCTGCTGACCCATCAGCTCAAGGAACAGCAGCGCTGCATCCTTGGCGAGATCCTGTTCGTGAACGAAGTCCGTATCGGGGAGCGTGTCGGACTCGTCGGCCGCATCCGGTGCAGTGACTCGCGCGAATACGACTTCGAGCAACAGCAAACGAACCAGCCTTTTGTCATCCGGCTGTGCCAGCCGGCCGTCTGCTGAGATCGTTCAGGCGCGGAAGTGCTTTGACAGTTTCAGGCCCTGCGCCTGGTAGTTGGACCCGAGATCAGTGCCGTAGAGTACATCCGGGCGCGATGCCATCCGCTCGTAGATCAGGCGGCCGATGATCTGGCCATCCTCGAGCACGAACGGCACCTTGTGGCTGCGCACTTCGAGCACCACGCGCGCGCCCGCTCCGCCTGCTGGCGCATGCCCGAATCCTGGATCCATGAATCCCGCATAGTGCACGCGGAATTCGCCGACGAGCGGGTTGAACGGCATCATTTCCGCGGCATGGCTCGGCGGCACGTGCACCGCTTCCTTCGAGGCCAGGATGTAGAACTGATCCGGATCGAGGATCAGCCGCCGACGCGTGCCGACGACGATCGGCTCCCAGTAGTCGGCGAGCGCGCAGGTACCGGGCGCATCGACATCGACCAGCCCGGTGTGACGGCGGGCGCGATATCCCACGAGCTTGCTCCCGTCGCCGATGAGATCGACGGACAGCGCGATGCCGCTCTTGATGTCGCCATCGACGCCGCCGCGTACGAGCGTGTGCTTCTCGTGCAGCGCCGTCAGGTCGGCGTCTCTCTCGACGGGGTCGCCGACGCGGAAGCGGATTTGGCTCAGCATCGAGCCGCGGCGCACGACGATCGGGAAGGTCTGCGGGCAAATCTCGGCGTAAAGCTGGCCCTCGTAACCGGCGGGTATGGTATCGAACGACGGTACGCCGTCCGCGATGACGCGCGTGAACACATCGAGCCGACCCGTCGAGCTTTTTGGATTAGCGGACGCGGCGATGTCCGGCGGCAGTGCGAGGCTCTCCTGCAGGGGCACGACGTAGACGCAGCCCGTCTCCAGAACCGCGCCGACGCTGAGGTCGATCTCATGCAGGGCGAGATCGTCGAGGCGATCGGTGACGCTGGCCGCCGCATCGGTTCGCGATCCGGGAAGGAAGCTCGCGCGCACGCGAAACGCTTTGTCGCCGAGACGCAGGTCGAGGCTCGCAGGCTGGATCTGCGTCGCACCGAGCGGCACTGCCGAACGAATGGCGCCCTCGGCGACGAGTTCGCGGATGTCCTGGATCGGCAGGATGCCCGTCTGTCGCTTCGGCTTCGCCCGCGCCTTCGTCATGTCGGCTCCCTCGCGATCCGCTTGAGCCTCACGGCCCACGGGCGGTTACCACGGCCATCATGGCCTCGGTCGCTCGCGCATAGCCCATCCACCCATTGACGCCAAGCCCACCCATGCGATAATCCAAGCTTCAGACGTCGTGGTGATTTGGCCGGCCGGCTTGCAGCCACGTTAAACAACTCGCTAAAAGGCCGTGCGGAACCGGTTTCTTGGTCACGCTCGGCTTATCCGGGTGATCACGACGCCGGTTTTTTGTTTTCCTGGGTCGCAGAAGCGGCCCCGCCAAGGAGACCCGCAGATGACCAATTCCGCCTCCCCCAGCGATCCCTCATCCTGGTTTCCCGAGACCCAGCTGGTCCATGGCGGCACCATGCGTTCGCAGTTTGGCGAGACGTCCGAAGCGCTCTATCTCACGCAGAGCTATATCTACAAGACGGCCGAGCAGGCCGAGGCGCGCTTCAAGGACGAGGACCCCGGCTTCATCTATTCGCGGTTTTCAAACCCAACCGTGGCCATGCTCGAGGAGCGGATGCGGCTGCTCGAAGGCGCCGAGGTGTGCCGCGCGACCGCGACCGGCATGGCGGCCATCACGTCGGCGCTGCTGAGCTACCTCAGCGTCGGCGATCACGTGGTGGCGGCGAAAGCGCTGTTCGGCTCGTGTCGCTACGTCGTCGAGGAGTTGTGTCCGCGCTTCGGCATTTCCTGCACGCTCGTCGACGGCACCGACCTTGCCGCATGGAAAACTGCGATCGGCCCAAAGACCAAGGCCATCTTCTTCGAGACGCCGGCCAATCCGACACTCGATCTCGTCGACATCCGCGCGGTGTCGAAGCTCGCGCACGACGCTGGCGCGCTCGTATTCGTCGACAACGTGTTCGCGACGCCGCTGCTACAGAAGCCGCTGACGCTCGGCGCCGATGTCGTCATCTATTCGGCGACCAAACACATCGACGGCCAGGGCCGGTGCCTCGGCGGCTTGATCCTATGCTCGGAGAAATTCCTCAAGGATCACCTCCAGGTGTTCCTGCGCCAGACCGGCCCGTCGATGAGCCCGTTCAACGCCTGGGTGCTGCTGAAGAGCCTTGAAACGCTGCCCATCCGTGTCCGTGCGCAGTGTGCCTC
>LNEA01000135.1 GCA_001464855.1 Rhizobiales bacterium Ga0077530 | reverse complement strand
GCGCTCCTGGGACGGCAATTGGCACACGACTATTCCCGGGATCATGTCGGTCTGTAGCTGTAGCGGCAAGCGCCCAACTTGGGTTATCGACGGTGGATGGAAGCCGTTGGCATGGGGTGGCGGAAACTCTTGTTCCACGCCACGCACGGCGAAATGCGCCGGGTGCTCCATCTCCTGCCCTTCCAACAAGCAGGCAAGTTGCCGCCAGGGCATCGATTCTATCGATACTCCAGCCTGTCAAATGCAGGCTGGGTGCTATTGTCAGTAGTGAGTTCGGCTCCGCCTTCGTTTGCCGACTTCCGTTTCGAGCACGGTGACGGCGATCGGGATTCAGAAGCTGGGTGGTGCCCAGTTTTGCTCTGGAATGGTGGAGTTGTGGCGCGCCGGGAAGGATTCGAACCCACGACCCCCAGATTCGTAGTCTGGTGCTCTATCCAACTGAGCTACCGGCGCGACGCGCCCTGGAATTACCAGTGGGCGCAAAATGACGGGCGAGGGCGAAGCCCCACCGTCAAGGCTCGCCCTTTTAGACGCTCATGCCGGGAAGCGCAAGCACGCGTCGAGCGTTCGTCGAAATTAGATCCCGAGCCCGAAAATTGGCACCGTCACGCCGAGCCCGACCGCTGTGGAGGCACAGCCCGGCCTTGCTCCACAACGAGGCAGGGCGAGCGCGGTAGACGTTGCGCAACGCGGACCGCGCACCACGCCTCCAGCAGCAATCCCGTTTCGGCGCGGCGTGGAGCTGTTGTCGGTCAGCAAAACGCGCGACCCAGCCCGGAGCGCGCGGACGGATGAGTTCGGGCGCGTCGCCGCTCAGCTCAGCAACTGGCCGCCGTCGACGGTAATGGTCTGGCCGGTGACCCAGCTCGCCATATCGCTGACGAGGAACAGCGCCACGCTGGCGATCTCCTCCGGCGCGCCAAACCGGCCCCACGGGATCGACTTCAGCGTGCCCTGATAGAGCGCCGGGTTCTCGGTCTTGCGCTTGTCCCAGACGCCGCCGGGAAATTCGATCGAACCAGGTGCAATTGCGTTCACGCGGATGCGCTTGCCGGAAAGCATGAGCGCCTGCGAGGCGCGGAGCGCGCACTCGCGCGATAGCCGGAGATCGACGAGATGTTGACCACCGCGCCACCGCCGGCCTTGTCGATGTGCGGGATCGCGGCGTGCGTGGCGCGCACCGTCGCCAGTACGTCGACATTGAGACCAGCAGCCCAGCCTGCCTCGTCGTCGCCCATCCCAAACCCCGATGCGTTGTTGATCAAGATGTCGATGCCGCCGAGCGCGGCCGCGGCATCGCCGACGTAGCGTTTGATCGCCTCCGCACTGGCAAGATCACATAAGCCCCAATGAACCTGCCCGCCTTGCTTGCCGATGTCGGCGGCCGCGGCCTTCAAACCGTCCGCGCCGCGCGCGCAAATCGAGACGTGGGCGCCAGCCGCCGCAAACGTCAACGCAATCGAGCGGCCGATACCGCGGCTGCCGCCGGCGATGACGGCGCGCTTGCCTTTCAGCAAAATGTTCATTGTCGATATTCCCTTGCAGCATAGACGTCAACGCATTCCGCGCCGAGATTTCAGATGCTCCATACTCGGCCATCTGACATGCCGACGGCAATTGCGATTGCCATAGCTTCGCCTTGGCCAGACGCTACAGCTTCGCGGATTGCATCGGGCTGAGGGCGCAATCTAGATCCGCCGAGCGACAGTCCGACATCGCTGCACGTGTTGTGCGGAGCCCACATGTCGTTGCGGCGGCACGCGGCAGAATGCCCATCGGTTCCATCAGCGCTGTTGTCGGCCGAGACCCGCGCCTATGGTCGCGACGAGACTGCAAAAACGGGAAATACGATGCCTTCTCAAACGACCGCTTCGACTATGGTCATGGTACTGCTGCTCGCTGGCGCGTCCACGGTTGTACTGGCTGAACCCAAGGACGCGACGGCGCCGCTTTTCGATGCGGCTGAGATCGATCGCGCGATCGAAATTGGCTTCCTCCTGGACCTCAATCCGGCGTGGCAACCGTTCGAACAGGGCAACAGGTTCACCATCGCGCCTATTGCGGCACTGGCGGTCCCGAACATGGCAGGAAAGACGGCCTTCGAACCCGGAGAGACGCAGACCGCGATCGCACGGGCGATCAAGTCGGGCCTTCCCGTGAGCGCTGATGCCAGTGCGTTGCCCGCAGAACTGAACCGGGGGCTCGCGATCACGGAGAGCTTCAAAGCAGGCATCAAGGCCGGCTTCGACGCGCCTTTGGGTGACGACATGCGTCTGAAGGCCGCCGCTGTCGAGACCCAGCTCTCGCTCGGCCGGGTCGGCCCGTCCATGACCTGGGGATGGTTCACCGAGTTGGACATGCAGGCTCAGGGGTCGGGTACGAACGCGTTGGCGTCGGGGCCCCAGTTCAAGCTCGGTGGCGACGGCTTGGCCCTGACGCTCAAACCGAAAATAGCACACACGTTCGGGGCAAATCACGCCGACGATATCGCGTTCGCCTACGCGGCCGGGGTCAAGGGAGAGCTCAGCAAAGGCGTCGCGCTCGGGATCGAGGCGTTCGGTTCGACGTCCGATGTTGTCACGGCGCCGGGAATGGGCGTCGCGACCCATCGTGGCAGCCCGGGACTTTATGTTGGCCTCGGTCTGACGCCGCCCGTGAACCTCGACGCCAATGCCTCCCAGTTCTCACTGGAAGTCGGCGCCATCACCGGCATGACGGAGAGCGATCGCGATTTAACCGGACGGATCAAAGCCGCTGTGACCTGGTAGCCAGGGGGCGCCGCATCACCAACGAAAGCGGGGCCTGCGATTGCAGGCCCCGCGATCGACTGTCGTACCGGGAAGTACAGATCAGAAGGTGACTTTGGCCGTTCCAACGACGCGGTCGCTGCAGTTCAGGACCTTGCCGAAAGCGTCGCAGAAGGTATTCGAGTTGTCCGTGCCCCAATAGCGCACGTCGATGGAGAAGCGATCACTGAAGGCGAAGCTCACACCAGCGTTCCAGTAATAGTATTCGCCGCCTTGACCGATAAGGGCCGCATAGGCTGCTGAGTCGCCGGTCTGATAGCCCAGCAATGCACTGAAGGTCGGCGTGATGGAGCCGAGTTTCGGGAGTTCCTGAGCGAACGAACTCTCGAAGGTCCAGACGTCGCCGGTCTTCCCCGTATACTCAGGCGAGTAGAAAACGGTCGAACCGACCGTTGCACCCTTCCACGGCTCGTAGCTCACACCGGCCTTGATCTCGACGTAGTCGAGCTGCGCACCCGGATCGCGAGCGCTGGGATAGATGTAGTAGATGGCACCGAAGTCGAAGGACAGCGGGCCCCACTTGGGCTTGATACCTGCGATGACATCGACCTCAGTCGTCGCGATGTTGCGTCCCGCGCCGTCTTCGCCGAAGTCGATGGTTGAGGCCCAGACGCCGGCGTAGAAGATGCCGTACGTCACATCGATGCCGCCCTGAGCGGCCGGCTTCTCAGCCGACTGCGAGAAGCCGCGGAAAACGTAATCGCTGGTGACGCCGAAGTTGGCTGTCCATTCCAAGGCGCGAGCGGGCGTCATCGGCCCGTCCTTCAGGCCTTGCGCCATTGCCGGCGCGGCCAGTAGCGAAAGTGCCAGCGCCCCCACGACGCTTTTCGCCAGGCCCATCTTCTTCGTGATCATAGTGATCATCCCTTCTTGCCCGTCTAGTGCATTGTCCAATTGAAACCTGTGACATGTATGTTGCGGATATGGGGATGACGGCGCAAGCAAAGCTTTACGGTTTCGGCAATGTCCGGACGTCGCCGTGGCCGTTGCGTAACAGTCTGGTATTCAACGGCATTTAGGGATCTTAAAATGCCTCCAAAACAGGCATAGTGCTTACTGTTTATTGCCTCAATAACCGCCAGCGTTCACTCAAGGAGGCCAATCGGCCACAGGCCGTCGTCCTTGCGGCGGCCCCGATTGGGCGTAATGATCCGCCAACGACATCGGCAACGGTCTAAAATCGCCGACTCACACCCATTTGCTGCCCCAAAGCAGCGAGTCGACGGGCCTGGAACCGCGCTGATCACGGGCGCTGGCCGCCGCATCGGCAAAGCGATCGCCCTCGATCTCGCCCGCCATGGTTGGCGGATCGGCGTCCACTACGCGTCATCGCAATTGGAAGCCGAGGGTGTTGTCGCCGAGATCCGTGCGACCGGCGCCGCCGCCGTCGCACTCGGCGCTGACCTTGCCGACGCTGCTGCTGCCGCTGCATTGGTGCCCCGCTGCGCCACCGCATTGGGGGGCCCGAACCTCCTGGTCAACAGTGCGGCACTGTTCCTCGGAGACGAGATCGACAGCCTCGACCCCGCTCAATGGGACCGACAGCTCGCTGTCAACCTCCGCGCGCCCGTGTTGCTCGCCAAAGCCTTCGCGGAGGCCCTGCCGTCCGACCGCCGAGGTGACATCATCAACATCGTCGACCAGCG
>LNEA01000134.1 GCA_001464855.1 Rhizobiales bacterium Ga0077530 | reverse complement strand
CAGCCTTTCCGATGTTCCTCTAAGCGCGGCATGATCTCGACGAAATTGCAGGGTCGGTGGCGGTTGTCGAGCTGCCACTTGAGGATGCCGTTCCAGCCATCCTTACAGGCGCCCGGCGATCCCGGCAGACAGAATATGTAGGTGCCGTGCGCGACGCCGCCGCAGGCGCGCGATTGGATCGTCGACGTCTCGATTTTCTCGTACGAGATCAGATGGAAGATCGTCGAGAAGCCATCGATTTCCTTTTCGAACAGCGGCTTTATCGCTTCCGGTGTCACGTCGCGGCCGGTGAAGCCGGTGCCGCCGGTGGTGATCACGACATCGATGGTCGGGTCGGCGATCCATCCCTTCACGCGGGCGCGGATGGCTTCGACGTCATCGCGCTCGATGGCGCGGTCGGCGAGTTCGTGGCCATCGTCGGCGAGCAATCCCGCGAGGGTGTCGCCGGATTTATCGTCCGCTAGCGTACGGGTGTCCGAGACGGTCAGAACCGCAATTCGGACGGGAATGAACGGGCGTGTTTCGTCGAGCCTGGGCATGGGCTGGGGCTCCTGGGACGGTGCGATTGATCGAACGATTGGCGCCATTCTCTCAGGTTCGCGGGCGGCCGTCATCTGGGGGCCTGCCTGTTGCAGCCCGGCGACTTGGAACCTGTTTCGCACAGGATCGTTATCGCAGTGCGGCAAGCGCTTCACATCCGTGACATGCGCGGTTAGTATCCAATTCGTCGCCATGAAGCTCCGAGTGCGATTCGGACAGGTAACTGTCAGGACTAGCGGCTCGTGCACGTACCGACTGCGCAACAACATGCCCACCCGGCACTGGTGCTAAACGCCGATTTCCGGCCGCTGAGCTACTATCCGCTCTCGCTCTGGAATTGGCAGGACACCATCAAAGCGGTCTTTCTCGACCGCGTGAACATTGTTTCAGAATACGAACGCGTGGTGCGCAGCCCCTCATTCGAGGTCCGGCTGCCGAGCGTCGTTTCGTTGAAAGCGTACGTGAAGCCGGCGCTCTATCCGGCTTTCACGCGCTTCAATGTGTTTCTGCGCGACCGGTTTTCCTGCCAGTATTGTGGGTGCAAGAAAGAGCTGACGTTCGACCATCTGATCCCGCGCTCGCTCGGCGGCCTGACGCGTTGGGACAACGTCGTCACCGCGTGCTCGCCGTGTAATCTTGCGAAGGGCGGCTATCTTCCTGAGAAGATCGGAATGCGTCCGATGCAGTGGCCGTATCGGCCAACGGTCTTCGAGCTGCATCGCAATGGCCGGCTGTTCCCGCCAAACTACCTGCACGAGAGCTGGCTCGATTATCTCTATTGGGATACCGAGCTGGAGCCGTAGTGATCCCCTGAGCTCTGCCCGATGCGCGCCGCAGCCCATGCATGGCTGCGGCTGGACAACGCGCGCCGATTTTGCGCGAATGCCTTTTCGGCCTTTCGCGACCGCGTTAAGGCCCACAAAACAAACGTCGAGGAGGAAACCATGGCCGCTGACAAGGTGACGGTACGTAACCCCGCGCGCGAGCGCCTGCAGAACGGCGAACTGTCGATCGGGATCGGGTTACGTCAAGCACGCACGGTCGATATCGCGCCCGCGATGCTACAAGCCGGCTACGACTGGCGGTACAGATCTCCGTCACCGCGAACGCCGCCGGCATCTCGCCGATCGTCCGCGTGCCCTATGGCCAATTCGACATGGCCACCCGCGCGCTCGATGGCGGCGCCTTCGGCATCGTCATCCCGCATGTCGATACTGCCGAGGAAGCCCGTGAGGTCGCCGATCGCCTGCGCTATCCGCCGGTCGGGCATCGCTCGGTCGCCGGAGCCATCCCGCAGATTGGATTCCGTCCGATGCCGGCCGCTGAGGCGACCAAGCTCGTCAACGACAACCTGCTCGTCGTGGTCATGCTGGAAACGCCTAAAGCCATCGCCAATGCCGACGCGATCGCGGCGGTGCCTGGGATCGATGTGCTCCTGATCGGCACCAATGACTTGACCACGGAGATGGGGCTACCGGGGCAAGTCACGCACCCCGATGTCGCCAAGGCCTATGAGACCGCCGCGGCCGCCTGCAAAAAGCACGGCAAATGGCTCGGCATGGGCGGTGTCTACGTCGACGAAGGCATGGCGAAATACGTCGGTCTGGGGGCTCGTTTCATCCTCGGCGGCAACGATCTACCCTTGCTGATGCAGGCGGCGTCGGCGCGGTCGCAATTCCTGCGCAAGTATCAGTAAGGCGCCCCGGATGACGATCGCGGAACGGGCCGGTCGCATGGGCGGCCCGACGGGAGAGATCGCGCGATGATCGCGCCGGCCGTTGCGGCATTCATCGGCGTCTCGATCGTCGTCACGTCCTTTATTTCCGGCCTGTTCGGGATGGCCGGGGGGCTGATCCTCCTCGGCATTCTGCTCATCTTTCTCGATGTCGCGCCGGCCATGGTGCTGTTCGCGATCATCCAGCTCGGCTCAAACGGCTGGCGCTCATTCCTGTGGCGCAAGCTCGTCGTTTGGTCGATCGTGTGGCGCTACATTATCGGCGCAACCGCCGCGTTCTTCATGATGCGGCTGGTGTCGTTCGTGCCGGACAAGGCGCTCGTCTATTTGACGCTCGGCTCGATCGTATTTGCGGCGGATCTCCTACCCCGCGCGCTCACGCCGGACATCTCGCGGCCAGGCGCGCCTTACGTCAGCGGCGTCATCATCATGACGCTGCAGCTCATCGCCGGTGCGGCGGGCCACGTCCTCGACTTGTTCTTCCAAAAGAGCAATCTCGACCGCCGCGCTGTGGTCGCGACCAAAGCCGTGTGCCAGACGGTCGGGCACATGTTCCGGATCGCGTATTTCGGCAGCCTCGCCACCGCCTGGGAAACGCCACTACCAGCCTGGCAGTACGTCACAGCGATCGGCTTGTCGCTCGCCGGGACGTCGCTCGCGGCGGTCGTGCTGATGCGCATGAGCAATGAAAGTTTCCGCTGGTGGAGCCGCCAGATCGTGGTCGGCATCAGCGTCGTCTATCTGGTCCGCGGCGTGTGGCTGTTGGCGATGGGGTGAGGCGCTGGCGCCACACGGGGCCTCGGAGCGGCCACAGTCTTGTTATTAACAGTCTTTTAACGTAAATGATTCGTTATGGTGATCACCGTGCGCCCTGGGGCACTGCGTACTGCTTAGATCATCTGGGGAACCATGCCGAAGAACAGCATTCGACTGCTGACGCTTACAGTTGTGGCCGCCTTGTTGGCGGCGTGCAGCGGCGACATTGCGCCTCCACATATGCGACCGCTGTCCAAGGACGCCATGATGCTCCTTGGCCAGAAGGGTATGCGCACCGAAGCGCCGATCTTTATCCGCGTCTTCAAAGAGGAATCGGAGCTCGAGATCTGGAAGGCGCGCGACGACGGGCGCTTCTACCACTTCAAGACCTATCCGATTTGCATGTGGTCAGGTGATCTTGGCCCCAAGACGCGGCAGGGCGACAAGCAGGCGCCCGAAGGCTTCTATACGATCACCAAGCGCCAGATGAACCCGAAGTCGAGCTTCTATCTCGCCTTCAACATTGGTTTTCCGAACGCCTATGATCGTGTCAATGGCAGCACCGGCGACTTCCTGATGGTGCACGGAAAGTGCATCTCGGCAGGCTGCTACGCGATGACCGACGGCCTCGTCGAAGAGATCTATGCTCTCGCCCGCGACCAGTTCGATGCCGGGCAGGAATCGTTCGAGGTGCACGCCTTCCCGTTCCGCATGACGGCGGAGAACATGGCGCGCCATAAGTCGAGCAAGTGGTACCCCTTCTGGCAATCGCTGAAAGAGGGCTACGATCATTTCGAGGTCGCCCGCCAGCCGCCTAAGATCGCGGTGTGCGAGCGGCGCTACGTCGTCAATCCGGAGTTCCGGGATCCGAACGTGAGCAGGCTCGATCCGGCTGGCCGCTGCCCTGCCTATCAGCGCTCTTCGCCACAGCCGTTTGTGCCGCGCCCGGATGACAAGGTGGCGATGATGCCTCAGGTCGTCGTGCCCGGACTGAAGAAGCGCGATCAGATGTACAGCGCGATCCCAACGCTTGGCCGGCCGATGGGCCTTGGCGTGGGTCAGTTGGACGTGACACCCGCTCCGGTCGAGAGCACGCCGATCCCCGTCAGCAAATAGTCTCGTTGCATTAATAGACGGGGGGCACCGAAAGCCAGCGGTTTTCGGTGCTTTCGATCGTCTCGCGAGCCGCTGGGACTGTTGCTTTTTGGTGCTACCGGTGGGCGTTTCGCATCCGTGCGCGTGCCCTTGGCCTTGTCGAGGTTCGCCCGCTGTGGTGTGGCTGACCTGCTTGTGGGTACGGAGTGTCGCGGTGTACCGCATCAGGGTTGCGTTCCAACGCCTTGGATCGAGTGGCAGTGCGCGGGTCGCCAGCGTCTTGGCGGCACTCATGTCGGCGCTCACGATTGGCTCTGTCGTTCAGCCGGTATTCGCATTGAGTGTCGAATTGGATGACGTCGCCCCCGATCGGATCGAACGCCAGCGCATGTTTGCACGCGGTGTCCTACCCGGAGAAGCGCGCGACCCAGATACTTTCGAGGATCGTCTGGCCGCACAAGGACTGGTCGAAGGCGCGCCGATTCTGATCCGCATCTTCAAGGAAGAATCTCAGCTCGAACTGTGGATGCGCAAGGGCGATGCGTTCGTCCTGCAGGGGATGTATCCGATCTGTCATTGGACGGGCACGCTCGGTCCCAAGCAGCGCGAGGGCGACAAGCAAAGCCCGGAAGGTTTCTACACAATCGGTGCGCCACAGATGCGCCATCGCGGGCGCTGGCAGCGCGCTTTCAACCTCGGCTATCCCAACCTGCACGACAAGACACTGCGGCGGAGCGGGTCTTACATTCTGGTCCACGGGGGATGCTCGTCGACGGGCTGCTACGCCATGACGGAACCGGCGCAGAATGAGATCCATCGGCTTGCGAGCGCGGCGCTCCGCGGCGGCCAAGCGCGGTTCCAGGTCCATATTTTTCCGTTCCGCATGACCGAGACCAACCTGGCAAAGCACGCGAACAGCGAGTGGGCGGGGTTCTGGCGCGATCTGAAGGCGGGCTACGACGCCTTCGAGGAGACACGGCGGCCGCCGCATTTGAACCTGTGCGGACAGCGGTATGTCGTGACGCCGGCGAGCCGGAACGAGCGGACCGACGGGCCGCTGACGCGCATCGATGCGCGGAAAGTCGAAGCTGCGGGGCTAGATCCATCGAGCTGTCGTATCGAGCCACAGCGGATGCCGTCGGTGGCGGCCGCGGAAATCGAGAGCGACAGTGCACAGGCGCCACGCTCTGTGTTCAGGATCGAGCGCCCCCCACTGACGCCGCTCAACACGCCATTCGCCTCAAGGCGCGCGGCAACGATCGCGGCGATACGGGCCCGCGCGGCCAAGAAGCGCCGCGCGCATCGGGCGGAGCTGGACGATGTGAGCCGCCGTAATCGACTTATCGTTTTGAGCCCTTAGGGGGCGGACGCCGGTTTGCGGTAGACATCCTTGAGCGCGATGCGGCCGTCCCGGAAGGTATACAACTCGACGCCCTGATGGTCGCTCGCGGCCCCGTTATCGCGGCGAACTTCGGTCATCGCGAAGGTCATGACGGAGAGTTCCGGCAAGTGGCGGTAGACGACATCCCGGAAGCGCTGTTCGCTGAATAGCTCCTTCTGGCGGGCAAAGTGCCGGGCAATGGCCTCGGGGCTGTTGAGGAGGCGGACGCCGCCGGTGTCGTCCTGCCCGCGCCACTGGAAATCCGGGGTCACCACCTGATAGATCGCCTCGACGTCCTTCTTGAAAAAGGCGCGCCCGAACGCCCTGAACAGCTCTTCGCGCTCGGCCAGCGCCGTCCCTGCAAGTGTCATTTTTTCGGTCCTCCCTTGGAATTGCGAGCTCGGGCGGCGCGCATTGGTCGAAAGCCAAACTTTCCAGCATGGGCAAGTCAGGCTAAGACACTGGACAACAGCGCACGCCAGCACGGGGATACGATGCCATGAACATCCACGAGTACCAAGCCAAGGAACTCTACCGGCAATATGGCGTGCCGACCGGCAAGGGCTTTCCGGCCTTCACGGTCGCCGAGGCGGTCGATGCGGCGAAGAAGCTGCCGGGACCGGTTTGGGTTGTGAAGTCCCAGATCCACGCGGGCGGTCGCGGCAAGGGCAAGTTCAAGGAAGCATCGGCAGGCGCGGCCGGCGGTGTGCGGCTCGCGAAATCGATCGACGAGGTCCAAGCGTTTGCCGGTCAGATGCTCGGCAGCACGCTCGTCACGCTCCAGACCGGAGCCGAGGGCCGCAAGGTTCAGCGCCTCTATATCGAGGACGGCTCGGCCATCGCGCGCGAGTTGTATCTCTCCGCGCTGGTCGACCGCAACACGAGCCGCGTCTCGTTCATCGTCTCGACCGAGGGCGGGATGGACATCGAGAAGGTTGCTCATGACACGCCTGAGAAGATCATGACCTTCTCGATCGATCCGGCGTCAGGGTATTTCCCTTTCTACGGCCGGAAGGTTGCGTTCGCACTGGGACTGACGGGCGATCA
>LNEA01000133.1 GCA_001464855.1 Rhizobiales bacterium Ga0077530 | reverse complement strand
ACCTTCGACAGTCTCGCGGTTGCTTCCTCGTAATCGGTGAACGGATCCGCGACGCGGTAGACGATGACGTGGCCATTGACGCCGAGAATCTTCTGGATCAGCTCGTTGCGAAAGCCATTCATGACCGCCATGACGATGATCAGCGTGGCGACGCCGAGCATGATGCCGATGAACGAAAAGCCCGCGATGACGGAGATGAATCCTTCCTTTCGCCGCGCGCGCAGGTAGCGGCGCGCGAGCAACCATTCGAATGGCGCGAAGGGTCGCGTGTCGACGCCGGCAGTCGTCGCTGTGGTCGTCATCTCGAACAGGCTCCGGTTCGCGGCCCGCTCTGCGTCGGTTGACTACCATAATCCGTCGCAAATAGGGCCGCGCGTGGTTCAGGTTACCCACCGTGGCGAACGGGTGACATTTCGCGGTTTGCTTGGCTCTGGAGGGGGCCTCAGAGCCAGGCCTGCTCGCCGCGCCGAAGCCTCAGAAAGCGATCCTGTGGGACGTCGAGCGTGTGAATCTCGTCCCAATCGAGGCCTAGGATATGACCTCGCACAACCCGACTGACGCCACCGTGCGACACGGCGACCGTGTCCCGCGTCAGCCCGGCGATCCAGCTTTCGACGCGCTTTCCGAGATCCTCGTAGCTCTCGCCGTTGCGCGGCCGCCAGCGGTACGGGCTGGCTTTGCGCGCGGCGAACTCCTCGGGATCGGTGTTGGGGAGATCGTCCCAGATCTGCCCCTCCCAATGCCCGAAGTTGATTTCCTTTAGGCGATCCTCCCGGGCGAACGCTTCGGGGTCGAGCCCCATTTCGCGTCGCATGATGCGCATCGTGTCGGCGGTGCGGGTGAGGGGGCTCGCAACGAAATCGAACTTGGCGACATCCAAACCGAGAATACGGCCGAGTTCGCGGCCATTCCGGGCCGCCTGTGCACGACCGCGGTCGTTGAGCGGCGTATCGGTCTGCCCCTGGTAGCGCCGCACCGCGTTCCAGTCCGTCTCGCCGTGGCGGACGAAGTACAGGGTAATGCCGTCTTTCAGCACGGATCAGACCTTCAGCACGAGCTTGCCGTTGTTGCCGCCGGTGTAGAGCAGATTGAGCGTTTCGGCAAAGGCGTCGAGGCCGCCGGCGCGCACGTCCTCGCGGATCTTGAGTTTGCCTTCCTTGTGCCAGGCGCCGAGCTGCGCGATCGCCTCGGGCACGCGGTCGGCCCAATCGAGGACGATGAGGCCCTGCATTCGCAGGCGCTG
>LNEA01000132.1 GCA_001464855.1 Rhizobiales bacterium Ga0077530 | reverse complement strand
GCGCTCATTCGCACAGCAGTGCAGGAAGTCATCGACGTCGCGAAGGCGGAAGGCATCGCGATCAAGCCCGATGATTTCGATAGCGTGATGAAGACGATCGATCAGCTTCCCGACGGCATGGTGTCGTCGATGGCGCACGACAAGCGAGCCGGCAAACCGCTCGAGGTCGAGTGGCTGTCGGGTGGTGTCGTGCGCATCGGATCGCGTCATGGCGTGCCGACACCGACGCACGCGTTCTTCAAGCAGGCGCTTTCGGTGGATGCTGCCACTTCAACGCGGTGCATAAAAACTCTCTGCAGCTCTAAGTGGAAAACGCAAGATCGAGGTTGCCCCACCGCAACGTGTCCACTAAATTACTCAAGTCCGCCTCGGGGGAGTCGGGTTTTGGACACGGCCGTGACGAGATTGACACAATCTCGCACGGCGACAGACGACAAGGGGGAATCCCATGATCGTACGCGCCGCCGTTTTAGTGTTGCTTGCCTCAGGCTTGGCGGGTTGCCGTGATCTCGAAAGCATGAGGCTCGGCGGTCCCGGGTACGGACCGAGCGCCGCGCAGGCGCAGGAGCGCTACAGCGCCGATAGACTACCCGAGAAGACGATGAACGACCGGATCCTCGCCGCCATGGCGCTCGAGCGCGTCACCGGCCGCAAGCCCGACCCGGCAAAGTTCCTGGACTAGCATTCCCTCAGACGCGCCGCCTCACTACCGGATTGACGCCAGCGCCACCCGGTGTCCCGCTGACTGCACGGCCTTGCCGTTGTCGCCGGCACGACGGCGATTGCCCTAAAATCTCGCACTCACTCAGATCGAGTCCGCGCAGCGACACCGTGGTGCAAGCGCGCCCTCTCTACATTGCTTTCCCTTGCCGATCCGCGCGCCGTTTGCTTCCCTCGTTGAGCAACAGGGAGAAGCGACAATGCCGACAATCGGACTGGTGGGCGTAGGGCTGATCGGGCGCGCCTGGGCGAACGTGTTCGCGCGATCTGGTTGGGACGTGGTGATGTGGGACGCGAACCCCGAGGCGACTGCCGCCGCGCCGGGCCTCGTCGCTGAGTCCCTGCGCGATCTCGCGCGTCATGGGCTCGTGAGCGACCCCGCCAAGGCCGCAGCGCGACTGCGCACAGCAGCGACTTTGGAGGATGCCGTCAAAGGCGTCGATCTCGTGCAGGAGTCCGGCCCCGAGCGACTAGAGGACAAGCTCGCGATCTGGGCGCGGCTCGACGCGGCGGCGGCGCCCGAGACGATCCTCGCCTCATCGACCTCGGCGATCGTCGCATCGCTGTTCACGGAGAAGCTCGCCGGGCGCGGCCGCTGTCTCGTCGCGCATCCCGTCAACCCGCCGCATCTCGTGCCGATCGTGGAGCTGTGCGGCGCGCCGTGGACGACCAAGGAAACGGTGGCGAAGGCACGATCGTTCTACGCCAGCGCCGGACAGGTGCCGATCGAGGTCAAGAAGGAGATCGATGGGTTCATTCTCAATCGGCTGCAGGTCGCACTGCTGACTGAGGCATTCCGGCTGGTCGATGAAGGCTACGTCACGCCGCAAGATCTCGATCACACGATCGCCGATGGTCTCGGCCTGCGATGGGCCTTCATGGGGCCGTTCGAGACGATCGAACTGAATGCGCCGAAGGGCACCGCCGACTACTGCGAACGCTACGGCGACTGGTTCCGTCGCTACATGAAGGATCTGCCGAAGCCATCGGTGTGGGACGAGGCCAATTGGAAGCGTGTCGCCGACGCCTGGGGACCACCAACCACGCCCGATAAAGTCGCCGATAAATCGCTGTGGCGGAACGAGCGCCTCGCCGCGCTGGCTGCCCACAAGAAGTCCCAGAAGGGATATAGTGACGATCATTGAATCAGCGCACGGGGGACTTTTATGCCGATCATTGGCCTGCTTCATCTCTTGATAGCGGTCGGCTTCATCGTTCATGCAAACAAAACCGGGCGTCCGCAGTACTGGATGATGATCCTGCTGCTGGTGCCGTTCGCCGGCTCGATCGCCTACATCATATTCGAATTGCTGCCTGAACTCGCCAATAGTCGCCGTTCGCGCCAGGTCGTGTCGGATCTGCGTACGGTGGTCGATCCGCACCGCGATTACCGGCAGCTCGGCGAACGCGCGATGCTGACGAGCACCTTCGATACCAAGTGCAAGTTCGCCGAGGAATGCGAGCGCAAAGGCATGTGGCAGGAGGCGATCGACCTCTATCGCGAGATTGCCCAAGGACTCTATGCCAACGATCCGGAAGTGCTCCGTCGTCTCGCGCGGGCCGAACTCGGATCAGGCAATGCCAAGGGCGCTCTCGCGACGCTGGACCGGCTCCGCGTCGCGCATCCCGACTATCAGGACCAGGACGCGCACCTGACATACGCGCGTGCCCTAGAGAAGGAAGGAAGGCTTCAGGACGCCGCGACCGAATACAAGGCCGTTTCCGGCTACTTCGTCGGGCTGGAAGCGCGCACGCGGTACGCGCTTTTGCTGCAGAAGCTCGGCGAACCGATCGAAGCGCGCAAGCTGCTGACTGAGGTACTGCGTGCGAGCAAGGCGCCCGGCGTCGTCCTCACGCCTGACGACCGTGAATGGATCAAGGTCGCGCAGAGAAATGCTTGATGCGCCACGTCCCGAAGCACCGATTCCTGATGCGCGCCACGCACTCCCTTGACAGGTGACTAATTGGTCACCTATGGTTCGATCGTGACCGACGACGACCTCGTTTTCAAAGCGCTCGCGGATCCGACGCGTCGTTTCCTTCTCGACCTGCTTTTCCAGCGTGATGGCCGCACGCTGAAGGAGCTGGAATCGGGGCTGGAGATGACCCGCTTCGGCGTCATGAAGCATTTGAAAATTCTCGAAGACGCCGATCTCGTCGTCACGCGCCGCTCGGGCCGGGAAAAACTGCATTTCCTCAATCCCGTCCCAATCCGGCTGATCCATGACCGGTGGATCGACAAATACAGGGAACGCGAGGTCTCGGCGCTGTTGGCGCTCAAGACCGAACTCGAGAAGGACTAGGGATCATGACGGACAAGGCCAAGGTCGTGCAGATCTACAAGATCGTCATCAAGGCGAGCGCACAGGCGATCTGGGACGCGATCACCAAGCCGGAATGGACGGAGCGCTATGCCTACGGCGGCCGCGCATCCTATGAGTTGAAGGCGGGTGGCAAGTATCACCACGGCGCCAGCCCGGAGATGAAGTCATTCGGATTGCCGGATGTCATCATCGTCGGCGAAGTGCTCGAAAGTGATCCGCCGCGCAAGCTCGTACAGACATGGCATCCCCTGTTCACACCGGAGATGATCGCGGAGCCGCCGTCTCGCCTCACGTACGAAATCTTCGAGAGCCCGAGCGGCGTCTGCACCGTCGTGATGACGCATGACGTGACGGAGACGCCGTTGGTCGCCGGCATGGTCAAAGGCAACAACGATCCGGTGGAGAGCGGCGGCGGCGGCTGGCCGTGGGTGCTCAGCGATCTCAAGTCACTGCTCGAGACCGGCTCGAGGATGTAGCGCGGCCAGAGACAACGCGGCGGCCGCCAAGCGTAAGTGTGGCACCGTCGCCTTGCCGCCGGATGAAGTTGCGGCGGGGCCACGGTGGCGGGGGAAAACCTTTGCCGGTCACTATTGGGCGCCACTCGCAAGGCCTATTGATGTGTATCGACATCGGCCAACCGGGAGGCACTCCAATGGCAAAGCTGCATCACATCGTGCTCGCGTCAACGGCTGCGGCATTCGTCATTGGCGGCTTGATGAGTGCGCCTGCAGCCGCGAAATGCGTGCGCGCCGGCGGCCAAGCGACGATGATCACCGAGGATCTCGCGAAGTTCATGGCCGGGTGCGAAGCCGGTCGGTCCAGTCGCGATGAAATGCGAAACCGGCGCGGGCCTGCCGACCTGCGTCGCAAGGCAGCGCGCCTGCAAGTAGCGCGCGCAACGCTCACACGTCCAATCTGAACGCATCGCCGTCGCGCACCACATGGCCGGCGGTGGGCCCGGAAAAGTGCGTGCCGATCATGAGCACGGCCTCACCTGCAAGTTCGCCGAGGATGCGCCGCCGCGTTGCCTCGGCGGCCTGAGCGTCGTAGTCGGCGGTCGAGGCCCATTCCGGGTGGGCCATTTGGCAGGGATGGTGCGCGAAGTCGCCGGTGATCATGGCGCGCTCGCCCTTCGAGGTGATCAGCACGCTGGCGTGGCCGGGCGAATGGCCGGTGCTCGGCGTCAGGCGCACCTCGGGACAGATCTGGTGATCCCACTCGACCAGCTCGGCGAGACCGCGATCGAGGATCGGCTGCACGCTGTCAGCGATCACCGGAAGCATGTGCGCGAGTTCGGTCTGCTTCGACCAATGCTCGAACTCGACGCGCCCGAACAGGTAGCGCGCGTTCGGGAACGTCGGCACCCACTCCCCATTCACCAGCATGGTGTTCCATCCGACGTGATCGACATGGAGGTGCGTACACAGCACGGTGTCGATGGTCTCACGCGCGAACCCGGCGGCGGCGAGATCGGCGAGGAACGTCCCCTGGCGGTCGTTCCACGTGGGTATGCGCCGGTTCTGCTTGTCGTTGCCGAGACAGGTATCGACGATGATCCGTTTGCCGGGCGCCTCGACCAGCAGCGCATGAATGCTCATTTTGAGGCGGCCGTTCTCGTCGGCGAAATGCGGGATCAGCCAGGATATCGGGCGGATTGCTTCGGGCGTCGCCTGCGGGAGAATGAAGCGGCTGCCGCCCGTGGTTTCGATCTCGACGATCTTGGTGACCGTCACGTCCCCGATCCGCCATTTCATGGTCGTTCCCCCAAAACCTCTGCTTGATCTCGGCAGCATAGCGGCGCGGCTGACGGGATGCGAGGTAGCAATCGGAGCCGCGAGGGCGCTAGAACTTGTTTGTGAAAAGGTCTGATTTTGGAGACGCGGCATGGCGGAATGCACGATCGTTGCAGCCCACAACGTAGCCGTCGTGACCGGCGCAGCACTCGGCATCGGTCGCGCCATGTGCCTGCACTTCGCAAAGGCCGGCATGTCGGTCGCCATGGCCGATGTGGCCGGCGAGCATTTCACCGCCGCGATCGAGGCGGTCACCCTGGCATCGCCGCGCGGGGCCGATGCGATCCTCGCCATGCAGCGGCTACACGACGATGTCATGAGCCGCTTCGGCAAGGTCAACTTCCTCGCCAACAACGCGGTGACGCGGACCGGGCGCGGGATGGACGCGGACCTTGCCGAGTGGCGTCAGGCCATGGACGTCAATCTGTTTGGACCGGTCCATGGCGTGCGCGCGTTCCTACCGGCGATGCTGGCATCGGGCGAACGCGGCGTTATCGTCAATGTCGGCTCCAAGCAGGGCATCACCAATCCGCCCGGCCATCCCATTTACAACATCACGAAGTCCGCGCTGAAGACGTACACCGAAGCGCTCGAGCATGAGCTGCGTTCGCGCCCGGACAATCGCGATCGGCGCATCACCGCGCACCTCCTCGTTCCCGGCTGGACCACCACCGGAACGAACGACCACAAGCCCGGCGCATGGCTGCCGGAGCAGGTCGTGGACGAGATGCTCGCCGGGATTACGCGCGGTGATTTCTACATCATCTGTCCGGACGGCGAAGTGAGCGTCGACATGGACCGGAGGCGCGTTGCGTGGGCGGCCGGCGATATCATCGAGAACCGGCCACCGCTCTCGCGCTGGCATCCCGACTATGCCGAAGCGGCGAAGAAGGCCTGTTCGTGAACGAACGCAGCGCTTAATGGGAGCCTCTATCTCGCGCGAGCAGCAGTGGCGCGACGCTCTATGCCAAACGCGCCCCTTCCCTTGACACCGCCCGGCGGGCCATGCCTAAAGGCCGGGAAACGGGGCGCCCGGCCACCTTCAGCGGGCGATCCGAACGGAAAATCAGCAGACGGATTCGAGCATGTCCAGAGCATTCGTCTTTCCCGGCCAGGGCAGCCAGACAGTCGGCATGGCCAAGGAGCTTGCCGCGACTTTTCCCGCCGCTCGCGCCCTCCTCGATGAGGTCGATGAGGCACTGGGACAGAAGCTCTCCGCCTTGATGTTCGAGGGCCCGATCGAGACGCTGACGCTGACGGAGAACGCGCAACCGGCGCTGATGGCAGCGTCTCTTGCCGTGATGCGGGTGCTGGAGCGCGAGAAGGGCCTCGTGCTCAAAGATCGCGTCGCTCTCGTTGCCGGCCATTCGCTCGGAGAATGCGGACGCCGCGCGGCTCCTGAAATTGCGCGGCCAATCGATGCAGAAGGCTGTCCCCGTCGGCGTCGGCGCGATGTCGGCGCTGCTCGGCGTCGGCCTCGATGTGGCGCGGAAGATTGCCGCCGATGCTGCCCAGGGCGACGTCTGCGACATCGCCAATGACAACGAGCCGACCCAGGTTGTGCTGTCCGGCCACAAGACCGCCATCGACCGCGTGCCGGAAGTCGGCAAGGCGCATGGGTTGCGCCGCGCGATCCCGCTGCCGGTCTCAGCGCCGTTCCATTGCAGCCTTTTGAAGCCTGCTGCCGACGCGATGGCCGACGCGCTCGCCAAGATCGAAATCAAGGCGCCGGTCGTCCCCGTCGTCGCCAACGTGTTGGCTGCCCCGATCAGCGATCCAGACGAAATCCGTCGCCGCCTCGTCGAGCAGGTCACCGGCACGGTACGCTGGCGCGAGTGCGTCCTCGCCATGGCCGCCGCTGGCGTCACCGAACT
>LNEA01000131.1 GCA_001464855.1 Rhizobiales bacterium Ga0077530 | reverse complement strand
TCCGCATAAGCTGCCAGCGTTACCGGATTGTCGGCGCAGATCGACACATCCGTGCGACGGCGCAAGGCCGCTAGGCGCCCCGACCGCGCCGCGCCGATGAGATTGTAGCTGACCAGAATGTCCGCGATGCCGCCTGCGGCCATGACTTCGGCCTCGCCGAGCTTCTGGCAGGTAATGCCGCTCGCGCCGGCCGCAACTTGCATCCGGGCGAGGACCGGGCTCTTGTGCGTTTTGATGTGCGGACGGTTTTTGACACCCCGCTCCTCACAAAGCGCCTGCACGCGACCTATATTGCGTTCGACGCGATCGAGATCGATCACGACCGCGGGTGTGCCGAACTCTCGCGAGATCCGCTGTTTGAGAGTCGCGATCGTCATCGTGGGCATTCCTGTATTAGCGAATGGGTTCGTCTGGGGCGTAGGTCGAAAGGGCCAGCGCGTGAACGCGTCCGGCGAGTTCGTCGGCCAGGGCTGCGTTCACCATGCGATGGCGGGTGACGCGGCTCTTTCCGGCAAAGGCGGACGAGACGACGAGCACGCGGTAATGGCTTTCCCCGGTGCCGGGAGAGCTGCGGTGGCCGGCGTGGAGTTCGGACTCGTTGATGACATCGAGCCTGGTTGGCTCGAAGGCCACCATCAGTTTCTCGCGGATGCGCTGGTCTGCGGACATGCGTCGATGGTTCACTTCTGGAGGAGTACTGCGGAGATGGTCGGAAATTCTACGTTACCTGCCCGTCGGATTAGGCTGTCTTGAGCGTCGCGCTCGCGGATGGCTCGTCCGTCGCCGTCAAATCGAAGGTGACATCATAGCCGTACCAGACCGCCGATGCGGCGACGAGTTCTGCGAGCGCTCGATCTGAGAGATAGCACTTCGCGAGGGCGGTTCGTAGTACTTGAACGGCCTCGCTAGTCGAAATCGGACGGCCGACGCCACTCTGGGACTGGACATACTGATCGACAGCCGCGGAAATGGCCGGATCCCGGCACTCTAGAATAGCCATCTTCACTCCTCCTATCGAAAAGAGTGCGACACTTGCGGCGGGCAAACGATTACAAAAGTTAAGACTAGCAATAAATTGTCTGGTGCACTGAATAACGCTTCACAGCGGATCGGGCTCGGTCCAAATCGAAGGGACCTACGTGTGTCACGGGCCGGAAGTCGAATGGAGGCAGTACCCTGCTGAACCCACTTTTCCTCAATCTTGGGCAACACGACACTCTGTCCGAAGGAGAGAAGGCAATCCTTAGGGAAACGATCGTCGAGACGAGCGAGTTTTCCGCCGGCTCCGATATCGTGACTGTCGGTAGCCGACCGGGCCACAGCTCGTTGCTGTTGGACGGGTTTGCGGGCCGCTACAAAACGCTTTCGGACGGCGGGCGACAAATCACGGCTCTGCACGTGGCCGGCGATTTCGTCGATCTCCACGCGTTTTTGCTCAAGACGATGGATCACGGCATCACCGCGCTGTCACGGTGCCGCGTTGGCTTCGCGAAGCACGGTGCGCTAAAGACCATCACCGAGAAAGCGCCACACTTGGCGCGCCTCCTGTGGCTCGATACACTGGTCGATGGCGCCATCCATCGCGAATGGATCGTCGCCATGGGACGGCGATCGCGTAAGTCTCATTTGGCTCACCTCATCTGCGAACTGTTCGTCCGCCTCGAGGGCGTCGAGCGCACGTCAGGCGCAAGTTTCCATTTCCCGCTGTCTCAGGCGGAGATGGCGGATGTGCTGGGATTGTCGGCTGTACACATGAACCGCGTGATACAAAATTTGCGCCGCGAAGGCCTTATCAGTTGGGTCAACCACACAATTACAATACTTGATTGGGATAAGATCCGGGAACTCGCGGAATTCGACCCCACATACCTGAGCATGGTGAGAGAACCGCGCTAACATGCACCTCGGCTCCTCAGGTGGCTCAGCGGCAACGGTTTCCTGATCGTCACGTGCGCCCGCTTGTGCACCGCTCTATGGCTGGATCATAATGTGGCTAAGATGAAGCTCGACTCGAAATACTTCGACCAGATCCGGGTCAAACCGTCGGCACCCCGCGAGGCCGATGAGGAATCGCACGCGTGCGAATGGAAGGGTTGCCCGAACGCTGGCCAGCACAAAGCCCCCATGGGCCGCGGCCGGGAGGGCAAGTACTACCGTTTCTGCCTGGATCATGTTCGGCAGTTCAACGCCTCCTACAACTACTTTGTCGGGATGAGCGACGCCGAGGTCGAGGCGTTCCGCAAAGGAGCGATCACCGGCCACCGGCCAACGTGGAAGTTGGGCGCGGACAAAGGCGGCACCGACAACCTTTCCGAGGCCGATCCTGCCAACGTCAGGGGCCGGCGCGGCCAATTCGGTCGAAACGGTCCCCAGGACCCCCATCACGTACTGGATGACAGCGATGCTGTATCGCATGGCACGTCGCGCCCGACGCCGCGCCGGACGCTCCGTCCGCTAGAGCGGCGGGCATTCGAGGCGCTCGATTTGGCCGAAACGGCGCAGTCTCCCGAAATAAAATCCCGGTACAAGGAACTGGTAAAGCGGCACCATCCCGACGCAAATGGGGGGGACCGCGGCGCCGAAGACAAGTTGCGCGAGATCATACAAGCCTATAACTATCTCAAGCAGGCCGGTCTTGCGTGACCGGCTAATCAGCCAAACTTGATCGTCCCCCAGACATCAGCAATCCGTTGCGGGGCAGCACGTGGGGGCGATTCTATGGACCTGCGGAACAGCACAGCTATGCGCGCTACAGCCAATGCCGGTGTGCCCGGCCTTCCGGACAAGACTGTCTCCGTGCGTGAGACCTTCGGGATCGATATCGATCTCGAGGCGCCCGCATACGCCAAGGCGGACTCGCACGTCCCGGACCTCGATCCGGATTACCTCTTCAACAAAGAGGTGACGCTCGCGATCCTGGCCGGCTTCAAGCACAATCGCCGTGTCATGATCCAGGGCTACCATGGCACCGGCAAGTCGACCCACATCGAGCAGGTAGCGGCGCGGCTGAACTGGCCGTGCGTGCGTATCAACCTCGACAGCCACGTCTCGCGTATCGATCTCATCGGCAAGGATGCGATCGTGCTCAAGGACGGCAAGCAGGTCACCGAGTTCCGCGAGGGCATCCTGCCCTGGGCGTTGCAGAACAATGTCGCGCTGGTGTTCGACGAGTACGACGCCGGCCGCCCGGACGTTATGTTCGTCATCCAGCGCATCCTCGAGGTCTCGGGCAAGCTGACGCTGCTCGATCAGTCGAAGGTCATTCGGCCACATCCGGCGTTCCGGCTGTTCTCGACCACCAACACGATCGGTCTTGGCGATACGTCCGGCCTCTATCACGGCACGCAGCAGATCAACCAGGGTCAGATGGACCGCTGGTCGATCGTCGCCACGCTGAACTATCTCCCGCACGACGACGAGGTTGGAATCGTGCTCTCGAAGGCCAAGGCCTACGGGAAGTCGGAAGCCAAGAAGAAGCAGGTCAACAACATGGTGCGGGTCGCGGATCTCACGCGGCAGGCGTTCATCAACGGCGATCTTTCGACCGTGATGAGCCCTCGTACCGTGCTGACGTGGGCCGAGAACGCCGAGATCTTCGGCAACATCGGTTTCGCATTCCGTATGACGTTCCTCAACAAGTGCGACGAACTCGAACGGCCGCTGGTCGCCGAATTCTTCCAGCGCTGCTTCGGTGAGGAACTACCCGAGAGCGCAGCGAACGTCGCGCTGAGCTGAGCGTGCGGATCAGTCCACGGCACGGCCGAGGTCCGATCTGATCGGACGTTCGGCGGCGCCGCGCGATGGAGCTTCAGACTTGGCTACGCCCCCAAAAAAGAAAGAAGCCCCGACCGAGCCGTTCAAGCGCGTGCTCGGGCTGTGCGCGCGCGCCATTGCCGGCGACGACGAGATGCAGGTTACCTACGCGCCCGGCAAGCCCGAGCTTGACGGCAAGGCGATGCAGCTCCCGGAGCCGTCGCGCACACCGACGAAGAAGGAAATCGCCGTCATTCGCGGGTGGGCCGACAGTCTCTCGCTGACCGCGGCCATGCATGACGAAAAGCTGCACAAGCGATTGGTTCCCGA
>LNEA01000130.1 GCA_001464855.1 Rhizobiales bacterium Ga0077530 | reverse complement strand
GATGCGGTCCAACCGAAACGTGCGGAAATCCACCCGTAGTTCGCACCAGGCCGCCAGGATCCACACGGGGCCGAAATAGGCGAGTGACAGCGGCCGCACGACCCGCTCGCTGCCCTGGCGCAGCACGTCCGTATAGCGAAACCGCACTTTCAGGCGGCTGCGAACAGCGCGGCGCAGCTCGGCGAGATTGAACGAAATCGGCGCCACGTAATGGGCGCACGGCGCCAGCAGCGCCGTGTTCGCCATGTAGACCTTGAGAGCCTCCGGAATAACCGCCTCGATCTTGGAAATCGCGTTGGATGCGGCTTCGGCGAGTTCGGCGTCCGCCCAACTCTCGAGAATCCGCGCGCCGAGCACCAGCGCCTCGATTTCCTGCTCCTTGAACATTAGCGGCGGCAGGTCGAAGCCGGCCTTGAGGACGTAGCCAACGCCGGCCTCGCCCTCGATTGGTACGCCGCTGGTGATCAGGTCGCGGACGTCGCGATAGATGGTGCGCTCCGAGACTTCGAGAGCTTCGCTGAGCTCACGCGCCTTCACCGTCGGGCGACGCCGCATGTGCTGGATGATTTCGAAGAGGCGATCGGCTCGGCGCATGGCGCGTCTCCTGGGGGGCGGCCAGCCATTTCATGGCTCCGACTTCGGCCCGCGTCTCTTCTCGTACCGCAACGCTCCTGACAGCACGCTGTCAGGAGCCTCAAAGCCTCCTGACATAAGGCTGTCAGGGGGAGTCTGGCAATGTCCCCGTCATCGCCAGACGGAAAGGCCACCTCAGGGAAATGATCCCGGCCGAACCGCTCGGCACAATAAGCAAAATGACAGGAGAGATGATCATGTTGCAGCTCGTACTGACACAGGCCCTGAGCCGGGCCGACCAGAGCCGGCAGGGCGTCCCCGCCCGGATCGCCAATTGGGGCCGCGCGCGGTGGCAGGGCTACCTGGAGCGCCGGAAGTACCAGAAGACGATCCGCACCCTCAACGGGCTCGACGATCGGACCCTCCACGACATTGGCGTCCACCGCAGCGAGATCGAGTCCTACGCCTCGGTGCGCGGCAGCGGACGCTACCCGGAGCGGTTCGCAACGAACGAAGCGTTTCCTCGCGGTTGAGCACGCGAGCACGGCCGCGCGCCTTCCCTGGCCCCCTCCCGGGCGCGCGGCCGGTTACCCCCTAAAAAAACACGCAGAGCATTGTCCGTCCGTCACCGCAGCAAAGGCATTTCAAAAATGATCAATCACGTCTCGATCGGCACCGCTGATGTTTTGAAATCGCGCGCGTTCTATGACGCGGCGCTTAAGCCGCTTGGCTACAAGTGCCTGAGCAAGGGCGACGACAGCGCGGGATACGGTAAGGAGCAAGCCGCCCTCTGGGTGCTGAAGGTCAACCGGCCAGTTGCGCAGAATGCCGAATCGGGGCTGCATTTGTGTTTCGATGCGCCGACGCGCAAGAGTGTCGATGCCTTCCACAAGGCGGCTCTGGCAGCCGGCGGCAAGGACAACGGCAAACCCGGCCTGCGCGCCGACTACGGTGCGAACTACTACGCTGCTTTCGTCGTCGACCCGGACGGCCATCGGATCGAAGCTTACTGTGGCGCTGCGGAGTAGCGAAATATGTCCGAGCAGGACGTCCGTCAGTTGTTCGATCGCTGGGAACTAGTTTGGCACGAGGCGCAGCACGGCCTAGTCGCCGATTGCGTCGCGCCAATCTATATTCGTCATGATGAGTCCGGTACGCGCCGCGTAACGCCTGCGGACTACGCCCTGGAGATTGCCGCGGCTCAGCGAGACCGGCCAAAGACACGTTTCGTTGTCTATGATCATGCCATTGGCGCCGACCGTGCGTGGTTCCGGTTCACGTTGAGATGGAGCGACGCAGCCAACGGCGAGACGTGTACACGTTCGGGTCTGCAAGTTTATCGGATCGAAGATGGCAAACTCGCGGAAACCTGGCTCATGCTCCTTGGACTTGGCTCGTCCTGGCCCGACACCGTTGCGCAGGAGCATTGGACGAGCAGACGCCCTGCTGCCACCGGAGAGGTTGATTCATGATAGTGCTTCCGGCCGCAGCAAGAGCGACAGTACGACCGCGCCCGACGCGGTCGACCGACCGACGGAGTTGAGAACATGCTTCGCGACGCCATGAACGCCGATGAGCACTACTTGATCTTCCCCACTGAGTTCGGGGCGGGCGGCATCGCTTGGCGCGACAGCGGACTGACGCGACTTCTCATTCCCGAGCGCGACGTCTCGGGCACGGAAC
>LNEA01000129.1 GCA_001464855.1 Rhizobiales bacterium Ga0077530 | reverse complement strand
TGCTTGTCGCCGATGCGGGCGACGACGGGCGGTCCGGCGACGAACATCGCCGACGTATTCTTGGTCATGACCGAGTAATGGCTGGCGGAGACCTGCGCCGCACCGAGGCCCGCGACCGAGCCGAGCCCCAGCGCCACGACCGGCACCGTCGAAAGATTGTCGGCGAGATACTTGTAGCGCATCGCCGAACCGCCGAGACCGCCCGGCAAATTGGCGCGCCCCGTCGTCTCGATCGTCTTGACCGAGCCGCCGCCGCCCGAGCCTTCGATGATGCGCACGATCGGCAGCCGCAGTTCGTAAGCCATGCGCTCGGCGATGACCGTCTTTTCCGGGATGGTCGCATCGGCCGAGCCGCCACGTACGGTGAAATCGTCGCCGCTGACAATGACCGGGCGACCGTCGATCATGGCGCGTCCGCCGATGCGGTTCGCGGGCGTCACGGTGACGAGGCGATTGTTGGCGTCGTACTCGGCGAGGCCGGTCAGCGTGCCGATCTCACTGAACGTGCCGGGGTCGACCAGGCGGCCGATGCGCTCGCGAATGGTGAGCTTGCCCTCGCGATGCTGGCGATCGACTTTATCGGTGCCGCCCATCTCCTTGGCGAGGTTCTGGCGCCGGCGGAGTTCGTCGAGTTCGGTCTGCCACCCCTGTTGCGGCGGATCGTTGCCAGTATCGTCCTTGGGCATTCGCCTCACTCCCCAGCCGCGGCTTCTGCGGCCGGGCGTCTCATTTTCGATTGGCGCGAAGACTAACGGCGCCCGCGCGACCGGGCCAGCCACAATTGACCCTTAGGGTTTCTGCGCTGCGTCCGTGGGCGGCGCGGACGCTTCGAGATCACGTCGGAAGGCGTCCCACTCGCGGCGATAGACGGCGAACAGCGCAGTGTGGTGGGCGAGTTCGTAACTCCAATGCCCGGCGATACCCCGTGCCCGCTCCGCCCTCAGCGCCTGCTCGAGCTTGGCGAGCAGCGCCGCGCGGCCTAAGAATGTCCGGTCCTCGATCTCGGCATCGGTGATCGCGAGGAGGTGCGGAAGGGCGCGGAGGTGGCGCGGCAGCTCGGACATCGCCCGATCCTGCCCCCACCCGGATGCCCGGGGGCTATGGATTGGGACGAAGCGCGAGAAAAGACGGCGAAAACCGCCAGCACCGGCGAAAACCTCGACAAGCTGTCGATCGTCGAACTCGAAGCGCGCATTGCCGCGTTCGAAGCGGAAATCGCGCGCGTGCGGACTGAAATCACCCGCAAAAAGGCCCACAACGCGGCGGCAGAGAGCTTGTTCAAGCGGTAAAGCCCGCTCAGCTCTGCGGACATTAGACCCTGGCTGAGCGTTATAGCCCGTGCCACATCATCGCTTACGGACTTAATTCATTTGGGTGTTCTATTTGATGAGCGGGTACCTCGTTTTTCTTGGCGCTGTGGCCTCATTCTGTCTCGGCTTTTTCGCAGGCGCATTCGCGCTCAGGACCTGGCAAAGGCGAAAGATCATTCGCCTGACGCCGCGTATGAACTTGGTGGAAGCGCGATATGAGATGCTGAAAGCCGCCACGCGCAGGCCGTGCGTGATCATGGTTGGGGACAGCCTCACCGCCGGCGTCCCTTGGTCCGAAGTCGCGCCCTGTCCGGGCGTCGCGAACTACGGATTCAACGGCGACACTTCAGCAGGAGTTCTTTACCGCATCCACGAGGTCATCCTTCTGAAGCCTCGCGCTGTATTTCTCATGGTCGGTGCCAACGACCTGCTGAAAGGCGTAGCCATCAGCGAGATCGCGGCGAACATTCGCACGATCGTAGACAAGTTGGAGACTGAAGGTATTGAAGTGGTCGTCCATCCCGTTGTGCCGTTTGTGGATGCAGGAACAGGGATCGTCGACCTCAATCGAGCCGTTATTTCAGGTCTCGCGGATACGAAATCGACAATTGTTCCTCTACCGATCGAATTGGCCGATTTGCGCGACGGGCTCCATCTCGGTCCGACGGCCTTCACCAAGTGGAACTCGGTGATCGGACCCCGCGAAGGCGTCATAAACCAGGCAACACTGGCAGATCCGCGCTGCGCAGGCCAATCGCCTTGAAATGGGCGCCCATGCCGGTCGGCGCGATGAGGCGTGCGGTGGCGGCTTCCAGTGAGGCGGCGGCGACAGAATTGGCGGCCATCAGGCGCGACGTCCTCTCGACAATCCCAAGGCTGCCGAGAAAAGCCGCTTGCGAGCGCGGGCCATCGACAGCAAGACCCAGTGCGCGCGCGGCGGCGGCGACGGCGGCGAAATCCACATGCGCTGTGAGGTCGACGGCGCCGGGGGAGGCGAGCGGATCCTCATAGCTTTGCGCGCGCATGGCCTGCAGCGTGTCGCCGACAGCGGGGCCTTCGTAGCCGTAGTCGATGAACAGCGCGGCGAACGGGCCGCAATCGGCAATCCGGCTCAGCGGCTTCGTAAAGGCGCTGATGTCGCGGAGTTCGACGATATCGCCGACGCGTGCTGCGACAGAGATGTCGGGCGGCATGGCGGAGCCCACGGTGCCGAACACGAGGCGGCCCGCGTCATTGATGCCAACGCCGCGCTCGACCCATCCGGTATCGGTACGTTGAAGCTGCGCGATCGGGATGACGTCGAGCACCTCGTTGGCGAGAACGATCGTCGGCGTAGCGATCGCATCATCGGCAAGCGTCGTCAGGTCGGTGCACCACCGCAATGGAACGTCGGCGCCAGCCAATGTTGCGCGCTGCACCGTCTGCAGCGCCGGGTTCGGGTCGACCAACACGACGTCGATTGCCGACCGGAAGGCCGGAAGAGCGCGCGCCGCCCGCAGCGCATCACGCATCAGCGTGCCGCGTCCTGGCCCCACCTCGACGAGCCGCACGCGCGCCGGACTTCCCATGTGCTGCCAGACGACAGCGGCCCACAGCCCGATCAGTTCACCGAATACCTGCGAGATTTCCGGCGCGGTAATGAAATCCTCTTGCGCGCCGATGGCCGCGCGCGTGCGGTAGTAACCGTGCTCGGGATCATGCAGGCAGGCCGCCATGTAGTCACGGATCGAGATCGGCCCCTCACGGGCGATGCGCTCGGCGAGAATGTGCGCGAGCGGCGTCGGCTGTGCTGGCGCGGTCATGCCGCCTTCGGTCGCCACAGCACGAGCATCGCCACGAAGCCAAAGAGCGCCATCGGGATCGAATAGATCATGCCGGTGGTCAGCCAGCCCTCCGCAACGATCGTGCGGTATTCGTCATACTTGAAGAACTCGCAGATGACGCGGAAGCCGCCATAACCGGCGAGAAACGCCGCCCCGATCACACCGGGCGAGGCCAGTGCGCGATGCCGGTAAACGAGATAGCGCAAGATGAGAAACAGGAGCAGGCCCTCGAGCGCGGCTTCGTACAGTTGCACCGGATGGCGCGGCGCCGGGCCCCAACCAGGAAAAATGACACCCCAAGGCGCTGACGTCTCGCGGCCGACGACCTCGACGTTGATGAAATTGGCGATGCGCCCGAAGAAGAGACCGATCGGCACAGCGGCCGAAACGGAGTCCATGACACTCAGCGCCGGAATGGCGTGGCGCCGCGCGAACAGCCACATCGCAAGGATGGTGCCGAGCATCCCGCCGTGGAAGGCCATGCCGCCCTGCCAAACGTAGAGAATTTCGATGGGGTGGCTGAGATAGTAGCCCGGCTGATAGAGCAGCACGTGGCCGAGCCGCCCGCCAATGATGACGCCGGCCGCGACCCAGACGAACAGGTCGTCGACCATGATCGGCGAAAACGGCGGCGTGTCGTCGCGCCATAACCGCGGCGTTGCGAGCAGGCGCTTGAGGTAAAGCCAGCCCAGGAGCAGCCCCGCCACATAGGCCAGCCCGTACCAGCGCACGATGAGGGGGCCAAGCTGGAGTGCTACGGGGTCGATTGCCGGAAAAGGAATGGCGAGAAGGCTGGCGAAAGGGCTCATGGGCGGCCGAACGGCTCCTGATCGGTGTCGAGGGACGTTTCCGGGACCAGGGGGGCCGTGTCAAGGCGCGGGTGGTCGCGCATCGGACCGTGGCCGCGACCGGCGAGGCGTGCTAGCACAACGCCATGCAACCGCTCCACCGGCGCGGAGGACCTTATGACGCAATCGAACAATCGCCTGCTCGACGAGATCGCCAAGCTTTTGACCGACGCCGCCGGCGCCGCCCAGGGCGTCCAGCGCGAAGCCGCCACGCTTTTCAAGGCGCAGGGCGAGCGGATCGTGCGCGAGATGGATCTCGTCTCGCGTGAGGAGTTCGAAGCCGTGAAGGCGATGGCGCAGAAAGCCCGCGAGGAAAACGACGCGTTGAGCGCGCGCATCGCCGCGCTGGGATCCCGTCTTCGCGACGCTCCCACCGAATAGGTCGGCTAGCTTTTTCGACCGCCTGAATCGGCCCCTGACGCGGCACCAGCCCCCTCAGGCGATATTCCCCGGAAATCCACTGTCCACCCACAGCTTGTCCACGAAATCGCGCCGCTGGGGCGCCGCTCCCTTCATTTTGCCACCCTCGTTTACTTTGATCGTGGAGAAGACGGGCCGCGCCTTGCGAGCACGGGCGACCTTGGATTAGCTCCGTCCTGCGCACTGCTTCGCCGTGACTGTCTGGCAATTGGTAGGCGCCGCGACGAACGACGCGCCAAACGAGGAAATCGCATGGCAATGGCTGAGACGGGTTACACGAGCGCCAGAAACCCTGTCGACCTGATCGAACAGGTCGCCGGCGCCCATGATTGGGCCTGCGATCGGACCCACGAGGACGAACTGACGCTCGTCGTTGCCGGCAACTGGACCGACTACCAACTTTCGCTCAACTGGCGCGAAGATCTCGAATCGCTGCACATCGCCTGTGCCTTCGACTTCAAGGTGCCGGACAATCGGCTGAGCGAGGTCTATCGCCTCGTCGCCCAGATCAACGAACAACTATCATGTTCCGCCAGGGCCTGATGCTGAATGGCGCGGTGGCCACCCAGAGCCAGTGCGAAGCGCTGCTCAAGGCCGCGCTCGAAGCGTGCGAACGCTATTACCAAGCCTTCCAGTTCGTCGTTTGGGCCGGCAAGGACAGCCGCGAAGCTCTCGCATCGACGATGTTCGAGACGGAGGGGCAGGCTTAGCCTCCCCGCACGTCACTCCAGCTCCGGCCGTCGCGTGAAATTCGTCATTGCAATCTTGGCAGGTCTATTCGGGCTGGCGATCGGCTGGATCGTGGCCGCCTTCGGATTCCTCATCATCGGCGGCATAGTCGGGGTGTCAGATTTCGAAGGTCAACGCGCGATGCTGGCCTTTTTTGCGGTCGGGCCGATCGGCGGGCTCATCGGATTGGTCGCTGGCATCTGGGTCGCGATCAAATTCCGGCGGTGACCCATGCCTAAGCTGCGCGCGCAGCTTTTTGTCGCTGCACGACCTTTGCTCCCCGCTCCCGAATCTCTGGCGCCGCCGCTGGCAAAAAAATATCGACGTGCACGATGAATTGTCGCCGTGCGCCCCTAAAGCCCCTTGATCGAACCCGCCGCGAGGCTGCACTCTAAGAGGCGTCTCGACGACGCTCCCTTGCCCCTTTTGCCGACGCGCAGGCCCGCGGGAAACGCGCCGTCACGGGGCGCCGATTCGCTACGACTGTGTTTGCCGCTCGAAAAACCGTACTGGAGACCCGATGATGAGATTGGTGTTGGCCTTGATCGTCCCTCTGCTTGCCACAACGACGCTGCAAGCGGCGGACGACCTTCCGGCCAAGGCCGAAGCAGTTCCCGGCACGTGCTTTGCCTACGCGGCGACGCCTGAAACAGCAGGCGAGATCGATCCCACATCGGCCATCGTCGAGCGGATCGACCTTCAGCCGCTGCAATTCAAGGCAGAGGGCAAACCGCTCCCGCAGACGCGCCTGCGCATCGGGGTTCTGCCGAAAGGCCAGCAGGGGCCGATCCCCAATGACATTTCGGCCGCCTGCAGCGGGGAGGGCCTGACGTTCACCTGCACCATGCGGTGCGGCGAGAAGGTCGTCGGCAAATTCAGCGCCGAAGCGTTGCCGACCAAGCCGACCGAACCGAAAGCGGACTATCTGAAACTCGTCATTGAAACACCGACCACACTCAACGGCTGCACGGCCGGTCAAACATCATTCGAGATCCCGGCGACGCTGATCGGCAAGCAGATCATTCTGAAAGGTGCCACTCCCGGCTCCTGCTTCAAGTGATCGACACCAGATGGCGAGACCATCAACCGCGATCCACGAACTCGGATCTCGCGTAGCCCTGCAGGTACAGCAAGGCGGTGAGGTCGCCATGGGTGATACCTGCGTGCGCTTCCTCAGCGACGACAGGTTTGGCTCGGTAGGCGACGCCGAGGCCCGCCGCCTTGATCATCGCCAGATCGTTCGCGCCGTCGCCGACCGCCAAGGTCGCCGCCGCCGCCAGGCCGCGTTCGCCGCGATAATGCTCCAGAGCCGCAAGTTTGGCTTCGCGCCCGAGAATCGGCCCGACCACGCGACCGGTCAGCCGTCCATTAACAACCTCCAGCGTATTGGCGCGATTCACATCGAATCCGACCGTAGCTGCGACGCGCGACGTGAAGAAACTGAACCCGCCCGACACCAGCGCCGTTAGCGCACCCGCCGCCCGCATGGTCGCGATCAGCGTTCGCGCCCCCGGCATCAACGTGATGCGCTCGTCGAATACACGTTGCAGATCACCCTCGGCGAGACCGGCAATGAGCGCCAGTCGTTCGGTCAGCGCCGCCTCGAAGGGCAGTTCGCCCCGCATGGCGCGCTCGGTGATGGCGGCGATCCGGGGCTTCAGGCCCAGCATATCCGCCATTTCGTCGATGCATTCCTGCTGGATGATCGTCGAATCCATGTCGGCGATCAGCAGTCCCTTGCGCCGACCCTCGGCGGGCACGACGCAGACATCGATTGGCAGGCTGCGGAGTCGCGTGGCGATCGAATCGCGCACCGAGCGCGCGGTCGCCTCGTCCGGCGCCTCGAATGCTAGCTCGCAGGCTTCATCGCGCGCGAGCCAAGCGGGTTCGCCCGCGTCAGTCCCCGCGCGGACAACCCCGACGGCCGCGGCGAGTGCCTGAACTTCCCCACGCTTGGCGATCAGCACGAGAACAAAGGCTGCCATAGGACTGTCCGGACGTTGGTGCGCTGCGTTGCAGCGCGGCGGCGTCCCTTATTGCAGGGCTCCTATGATGCCGCAAGTCGCGCACCTTTCAAACAATCGAGACCCCTGGTATCGTCCAGCGAAATACAACAATCCGACCGATCATGAGCCAGCCCAGCCAGGAGAACACCATGGCCCCGCTCGATATGAAGCCTAATGAGCTCGAGCCCTATTGGATGCCCTTTACGCCCAATCGGGCTTTCAAGAAAAGTCCGCGCCTGTTCTCAGGCGCCAAGGACATGCACTTTTTCACGCCGGACGGTCGCAAGGTGCTCGACGCCTCGGCGGGCCTGTTCTGCGTCAACGCCGGCCACACCCGCGCGCCGATCGTCAAGGCGATCCAGGACGCCGCCGCGACCCTCGATTATTCCCCGCCGTTCCAGTACGGCCACCCCCAGCAGTTCCAGCTCTCGTCACAGCTCACGCTGATGGCGCCGGGCGA
>LNEA01000128.1 GCA_001464855.1 Rhizobiales bacterium Ga0077530 | reverse complement strand
GGCGGCATCTCGGTCGGCGGCATGGTCGCCAACCGCAAGATGTTCGGCAACATGCTGCCGGGCGTCGACCATCTCCCCGCAACCTACAACCGCTCGAAGCAGGCATTCACGAAGGGCGAGCCGGAGTGGGGCGCGGAGACGGCGGACGAACTGCTGCGCATGATCGCGTTGCATGACGCCTCGACCATCGCGGCCGTCATCGTTGAGCCGGTTGCCGGATCGACAGGCGCGCTGCCGCCGCCCAAAGGCTACCTGGAGCGGCTGCGCAAGATCACGGCCGACCACGGCATCCTGCTCATTTTCGACGAGGTCATCACCGCCTTCGGGCGCCTCGGCTACGGCTTCGCCGCCGAGCGCTACGGCGTCGTGCCGGATATGATCACGTTTGCGAAGGGCATCACGAACGGCGCCGTGCCGATGTCGGGCGTGTTCGTGCGCAAGGGCGTCTACGAGACGCACATGACCGGCGCCGAGCACCTTCCCGAACTGTTCCACGGCTACACCTATTCGGGCCATCCGCTCGCTGTCGCCGCCGCACTCGCCACGCTGAAACTCTACAAGGACGAGGGCATCTTCGAGCGCGCCAAGGCGCTGGAGCCGGTGTTCGCCGATGCGATGATGAGCCTCAAGGGCCTGCCGAACGTCGCGGACAT
>LNEA01000127.1 GCA_001464855.1 Rhizobiales bacterium Ga0077530 | reverse complement strand
CGCTCGACGCCCGTGTGAAAGTAGCCGATGCGGTTCGCGAGCCGCGCGTGCCGATGGCGATCAGGCCGTATCCCTCGCAGTGGGAAGCCGACACGACGGTCGACCAGATTGGTGCGCTGCGCATCCGCCCTATCCGCCCCGAGGATGAAGCGCTCTACGAGGACTTCTTTGTCGCGGTGACGACCGAGGACCGAAGGTTGCGGTTTTTCGGAGCCGGCGTGGACGTAACGCATGATGCGCTCGCCCGCCTGACGCAGATCGACTATGCGCGCGAGATGGCATTTGTGGCCGTAGCGCGGGCGACGGGAAAGTTGCTCGGTGTCGTCCGTTTCATCGCCGATCCCGACTATACGCGCGGCGAGTACGCCATTCTCGTTAGGTCGGACCTCAAGGGTCGCGGCCTTGGCTGGCGACTGATGCAGCACTTGATCGCCTATGCCAAGTCCGAGGGTCTCAAGGAGCTTGAGGGAGCGGTTTTATCCGAAAACAGCACCATGCTGCGGATGTGTGCTGAGCTTGGCTTTTCTGTCGAGAGTGACCCAAATGACGTACGCCTTGCGCGCGTCATCCTCGACTTATCGCGCGACGATCAGCGCGCGCGATAGGCGGCGAGAAACGCGCGCACGGCCATATCCACGACGTGAGCGACGCGCTCCTCCGTCGGTGCGCCGGCATGATTGAACAGCATCGGCTTGAAGGTCGTCGACGCGCAGGCATCGATGAACTGCGCGGCCGAAACCTCGCAGTCATGCGGCACGAGTACGCCAGCGGCAACCTTGTCCTCGAAATAAGCCTTCAAATGTCCGACGCCGAGTGCGGGGCCCGAAAGGTAGAACTGACTGCCGAGCTCCGGCATGCGGTCGGCAATCGCGATGACGGTGCGAAGTTCGGAAACGCCGCCGGGTCGTGTCAGGAAGCGTGAAAAATCCCGGCCGAGACGCTTCAGCTCGCTTTCGATGTCCGCCGCCGCGTCCAACGTGAAAATCTGCTCGCCCTGCTGCCGGCATTGGGCTTCGACGATCGCTTCGAACAGCTCTTCCTTGCTTTTGAAGTATACGTAGAGCGTGCCCTTGGAGACGCCGGCCTCGCGCGCGATCTCGTTCATGCTGGCCGCATCAAAGCCATTGGCGAGGAACGTGCGCCGGGCGCCGTCGAGAATTTGGCGTCGCTTCGCTGTGTCCGAGCGCTCCAGCGCGGCCGTCTTGTCCAAGTCCTGCATCGCCATGTCGGGCCTCCTTCCGGTGCGACAATCGAGTGCGCGAAATCGTCATCACAAATCATTGACCGAACCGTTCGGTCATTGACATAGCTCTCCGGCCTGTATATGTCAAGCCGACAATGACCGAACGGTTCGGTTCGATTTGAGGTGGGACATGCTTGACGATCAAGAGATTTTGGACGGCCGGGAAGCGACGAAGGCGAAAACTGGCCCGGACGACGATCGCAACGGCGGTCAAACCAGCCCAACCCACAAGACAGCTGAACCTGGCAACGCGACATCCGAAGCTCCTACAACTTCTGGACGTCGCTCCATCGTTCGCGGTGCAGCGATCGCCGGTCTGCTCTTGGCGCTCAGCGGAGCCACCTACTACGGCCACTATTGGTGGACCGCGGGCCGCTATCTCGTCAGCACGGATGACGCTTATGTCGGCGCCAAGAGTGCAACCCTGTCGCCGAAGGTTTCGGGTTACATCCGCGATATTGCGGTGGCCGATAATGCCCGCGTCGCCCGGGGTGATGTGATCGCCCACATCGACGACGGCGATTACAAACTGGCGGTGCAAACGGCGCGCGACCAGATTGCCGTGCAGCAAGCTGCGATTGAGCGCCTCGGCCAGCAAGTCGCGGCGCAGGAGGCCGTGGTCGATCAAACCAAGGCGCAACTTGCGTCCGCCAAGGCTGGTACGACCCGCGCCGATTTGGAATTGAAGCGCCAGCAGGATCTCGCGGGACGGCAGGTCAGCAGCAAGCAGCTGCTCGAGCAGGCCCAGGCAACCTACGATCAGTCCACCGCATCGGTTCAGGCAGCGGATGCCGCGATTGAATCGGCGACCGCAAACGTCGGCGTGCTCAAGGCGCAGCAGGAGGAGGCGCGGCGAACGCTGAAGCAGTATGAAACGTCGCTCGCGAAGGCCGAACGCGATCTTTCCTTCACCGTGATCCGGGCACCGTTCGATGGCGTCATCGGCAATCGCGCCGTGCAGGTCGGCGACTACGTGCAGCCAACTCAGCGGCTCGCGAGCCTGGTGCCGCTCGATGCCATCTACATTGACGCAAATTTCAAGGAGACGCAGCTTTCAAAACTGGTTCCCGGACAGCCTGTCGCCATCGCCATCGATGCATTCCCCGATCGCAAGCTCGAGGGCCGCGTAGCGAGTGTCGCGCCGGCGTCCGGTTCGGTTTTCTCGTTGCTGCCACCGGATAATGCGACCGGCAACTTCACCAAGATCGTGCAGCGCTTGCCCGTGCGCATTCTGGTGCCGGCCGCCGTCGCCGAGCAATCCCTGCTGAGGCCGGGCATGTCGGTGGTGGTGAGCGTCAACACTAAGCCCGGCGCGCCGGTCACCGAGCAGAAGCTGTCGAGCGCCCACGTGCGCCCCAACGCAAACTGAGCATGAGTGCGGGAGCGGGCCGTCATGGCGGGCAGTGGCACATCAGCAGTTTCTTCGCTCGGGCCGTCGGCCACCACGGCGGCGGCCGACGATCGCATCGATCCGCGGCGGCTCTTGGCCTTCCTGGCCATGACGTTCGGCATGTTCATGGCGATCCTGGATATCCAGATCGTCTCGGCGTCGTTGACGGAGATCCAGGCCGGTTTGTCGGCTTCGGCGAATGAGATCACGTGGGTTCAGACCGCCTACCTGATCGCCGAAGTCATCATGATTCCGCTATCAGGCTACCTGTCGCGTGGGCTCGGGACGCGCATTCTTTTCGCAATGTCCGCTGGCGGGTTCACGGCCGCGAGCCTGATGTGCGGCCTCTCCACCAACATCAACGAGATGATCTTCTGGCGCGCCGTTCAGGGTTTCATCGGCGGCGGCATGATTCCCACGGTGTTTGCCACGGCGTATCTGATCTTCCCGCGCTCGAAGCTCAGCGTCGTGACGCCGATGATCGGCCTCGTCGCGACGATGGCGCCGACGATTGGTCCGACCGTTGGCGGCTACCTGACCAACGCTCTCTCCTGGCATTGGCTGTTCTTCGTCAACATCATCCCCGGTATCGCGGTTACCATCGCCGCGCTGCTCCTCATCGACTTCGACAAACCGGATTGGAAGCTGTTTCGTAATTTCGACTGGATCGGCTTGTTGTCGATGGTCGGCTTCCTCGGTGCGCTCGAATACGTCCTCGAAGAGGGGCCGCGGAACGATTGGTTCGGCGACCACATCGTGCTCCTGATGGCCTGGGTGTCGGGTATTTCGGCGATCGTCTTCTTCTCGCGGGTGCTCACGTTCCGGCAGCCGATCGTCGATCTGCGCGCGTTTGCGGATCGTAACTTCGGGCTCGGCAGTCTCTTTTCCTTCGTGATGGGCATCGGGCTTTACGGGCTGACCTACCTGTACCCGCTCTTTCTCGGCATGGTCCGTGGCTACGATTCCCTGATGATTGGCGAGACGGTATTCGTCTCCGGCATCGCGATGTTCCTGACCGCGCCGTTCGCCGGTCGGCTGTCGAGCAAAGTCGATCCGCGGTACATGCTGATCATCGGCTTTCTATTCTTCGCGCTCGGCACCTGGTGGCTGACGTACCTAACCAAGGATTGGGATTTTTGGGAGTTGTTCTGGCCCCAAGTGTTCCGTGGCGTCGGCCTGATGCTGGCGATCGTCCCGATCAACAACATTGCGCTCGGCACGCTATCGGCGGAGCGGCTGAAGAACGCGTCGGGTCTTTACAACCTGATGCGCAACCTGGGTGGCGCCGTCGGTCTGGCGGGACTGACCACGATCCTCAACAATCGCACCGACCTGCATTTGGCGCGGCTGCACGAGTCCGTCACCTGGTCACGTCAGCCGGCGCTCGAGACGCTCAATGCGCTCACTCAGCGGTTCTCGTCGTACGGGAGCGATGCGCAGGCAATGGCCTTGAAGCAACTCAATCAGATCGTTCACCGTGAAGGCGTTGTGATGGGCTTCGCGGATGTCTTCCTGGTCTTGACGTTCTTGTTCATGGGCCTGGCCGTACTGGCGCTCGTCATGAAGCGTCCCCCCGCAGCCGCGGCTGCGGGTGGTGGTGGACACTAGGGTTATCGCGATATTTCCGCGCTCGACCTCGAGGTCATCTGTTTGGCCACGAAAAGTGTCAAATAGCGGCCTTGGTGCACACTCTGCACGAGGTGGCTCAGCGGGAAATAGTCGATCTGGTCGTTGCGGATCACAAACCAAGGATAGTCCTTTAGCTGCTGGCGGGCTGCAGCGAGTTCAGGCTCCAGATTGAATCCTTCGCTCCGGAAACACCAAGACCAAGATCGTGGCGCGGTGATGCCGGATGAGGCCAGGAGGCCCACATTACCCATAAAAGGCATCGACGAAATCGGGCCCGACGAAACTCTGCGGCGCGCATCGTCAATGTCCGTCTTCAACACCTCAGGGACTGTCAGTTCTCTAAAATCGTTTTTCGCGATGGCTGCAGCAGCGTGGACCATCGAAGGAAACTTGTAGGCTGTAGATATCAAAACGGTTCCAACCGTCACGGCGAATGCAATTCGAATTGGCAGTCGCAAAGTTGGCTGGATGTCGGGCAGGATCGCAAGCGCGACAAGCCCAACCCAAAGTGTTGGCACGTAGTACGTATAGAAAACGCCTCCGGAGAATGTAGCGAACCAGGTCGCTAATATGGCGAACGATAGAAATGCAATAGCATGGACACGATTGTCGGTTTCACGGGACGTGACGTATGCAGCGCTGAAAATGAATAGGCCGATGATCGCAATGAAGGTTACGTGGCTTGGGTTTGCGCCAAGATAGCCAAAGAAATTCTGATTGGATGGGAGGAAGCGCGTGGCGAGGTCGGACATGGGCGCAACGAGGGACGGAGCCCCATATAGCTTGCTGCCCGAAATTGGGAGGATAGTCAGTAGGAGCGATTTAAACCCAATCGTCGCCGAGTAGATGATGCCGGCAATGAGGATCAAGCTGGCCGACGGCAGAGACACGCGAACGATAGAACGCAACGCAATACCAACGCCATCGGATCGGACCTGTTGTGTCGCCAGTCCGATGAGAAGGATTGCACCAGCCATAAGACCAGATGCGGGTCGAAATAGCGCGGACGCCGTGCACAAGAGCAGTGCGACGCGGAATCGCCCCGCCGAAATACCTGTCGCCGCGTTGATGAGGAGGATCTTTTCAGCGAGATGGGAGATCGAATACTCGAAACGTAGGAAATGCAGCAGCGCGAGCAAGCAAGCGACTGCTGCCAGTGGCGGTAACCGCAAGCTATAGACCAACGCCACCATCGACGTGGCCAGCGCAAGATGAAGTATCGCGAACAACACGAAGAATGACTGCCACTGGTTCCCGAACACTGCGGCCCAGGCAGCATTCAAGGCGATCGTGGCAGGGCCGTAGGTGTAGGCAAAATCGATATTGGGCCGAAGCCCGTCGGCGAGAAGCTGGGGGAGGACCAGGTGACCCCCAGCGTCTCCGAGTGCCCACGGCCTAATATCCAAAAGAGGCGCAACCGTCGTGCCAAAGGAAAGTATTGCAATGCCTGCGCCGGCCAAAATTAAGATGGCGAAGTGCGCTTTCGACATGATGGCCCTCGAGTATCGATCAAAAACATCAATTCAAGAATCGTACTGTAAGCCCTACGGTGAGCTAACGGCGAGTCGATGCGATCCAACATAGGTTGGCGATCAACGTGATTTTCGTCCCCCCGCAGCCGCGGCTGCGGGCGGTGGTGGACACTAACCTTTCGATCGCATGAGTTGGGAGACGGAACACGGCTCAGGTCGGGGTGTGGACCATCACCACACTGGTGCGGCCACGGCTTGGATTTACGAATCTGTGTGGCTTGTTGCTCGCAAAAAAGAAACTGTCGCCTTCGCCGAGTAGCCAATTTTGGTCCTCGACCGTCAGACTGAGGCGGCCGACGAGCACCAGCCCGGCTTCGTTCCCGGAGTGCTGATAGAGCTGCCCACCCGACGTGGCGCCTGGCTCCATGTGCATGGTGAAATAGCTGAAGGGGAGCTGAGCGCCAGGCTCCGTCAGCAACTGCTTGTGAATGCCCGATCGCCATAGTTTCAGGCGTGGCCCTTTGCCCGCCTTCATGACGATCGATGTCGCGGGGGCCTTTTTGGCTTTGCGCTTTCCAGGGAGGGACGACGGCTCCACCGTCGCCGACTCGTCGGTAACGAACAGGGTGCCGAAGTGAACATCGAGCACGTCGGCTAGTGTCGTTAGCAGCTTCAAAGATGGCGACGACATGCCGCGCTCGATCTGGCTCAGAAACCCGATCGATACATCGCAGCGCTCCGCCACGATCTCGAGCGAAAGGCCGCGTGCTCGGCGAAGCTCTCGAATGCGATCGCCGACCACGCGATCGATCTCCAAGTTTGTGATGGTTCGGTCGGCGACCGCTTTGGACATGCTCATGGCGCTGAGACTTGCCTTCACCCCAGATAGATTGTGAGTCGGCATTCGTGCTTTCATCGCGTGCTTATGGCACGAACAAAAGGCACCTGCCCTGCTAACGTCAAGGGTCTTCTCGCACCATCCGCAATCGATCAGATTCTTATAGCGCGGGGAAAACCCCCGCCCCATCACGCAATCACTCGACGTCTGCGCGCGCGCCGAACGCGGACGTTCTGCCTGTGCGTGCACGATACCAAGGCATCGCGTAGGGCATGCGACATGCGCTGATTGTGCATTGCATTATTACTTGCACAGCGCTGGCGATCTGCTAATTTTTTCATGGTGGTGAAAATTGCTGATGCTGGCCAGCGGGGAGGCCTCCGCGGGAGAACTGGGGAAGCGGGTGGTATGCGCGTCGGTGTAGAGGTGGGTGGCACGTTCACGGACCTGGTCGCGATCGGACCGAACGGCGTCAGTGTCACGAAGGTTCCAAGCGTTCCGAGATCTCCGGATCTCGGCGCGATCAATGCCATTATCGAGAGCGGCATACCGTTTAGTGCGATCGAAGATCTCGCCCACGGGTCGACCGTTGCCACCAACGCCGTGCTCGAACGAAAAGGCTTTCCGACTGCCTTCGTGACGACGAAGGGCTTCCGTGACATCCTCATTCTCGAACGCCACGGCCGCCATAACATCTATGATCTGGAGTACCAGAAGCCGGCTCCCATCGTCGCGCGAGCCGCGAGCTTCGAGGTGTTAGAACGGATCCTCGCAGACGGCGCTATCTTGACCCCGCTCGACCTCGACGGTGCCGAGCGCGACCTCGTGCCGGCACTGGCGGCGGGCGGTTTTCAGGCGGTCGCCATCTGCCTGCTGAATTCCTATGTGAACGCTGAGCATGAGCGGGCGCTGCGGGATCTGCTGGCGGCGAAACTGCCGAACCTGCACGTGACTATTTCATCCGAGATCACGCGGGAATTCCGCGAGTTCGAGCGCGCCTCGACGACGACGCTGTCGGCCTACGTGCAGCCCGTTATCGATGGCTACATCGCACGGTTCTCTGATCGGCTGGGTCGCGAAGGTTTCAAGGGTCGCTTCTCGGTGATGCAGTCGAATGGTGGTCGACTGCCGGCGTCGGGCATGCGCGCGAATGCCATCAACGCGCTGCTTTCGGGGCCGGCCGCCGGTGTCATGGGCGCCGTGCGGCAAGCCGCGCGCTCGGGCTTCAAGAACCTGATCACGCTGGATATCGGCGGCACGTCGACCGACGTCTGCGTTGTCGTCGACGGCAAGCCGCAACTGACGACATCGTTTTCAATCGATGGGCTGCCGGTACGCGTGCCGCTGCTCGACATCAGCACTGTCGGCGCCGGTGGTGGCTCGATCATCTGGGTCGACGACGGCGGGATGCTGAGGGTCGGCCCACAGTCTGCCGGCGCAGATCCGGGTCCGGCTTGCTATGGCCGCGGCGGCACGGTGCCGACACTCACGGACGCTCACGTCATCCGCCAGACCGTCCGTCCGGATGCTTTCCTTGGCGGGCGCATGCAGCTCGACGTCAAAGCTGCCGCCGTCGCCCTGCAGCCGATTGCCGATCGCTTCGGCCTGACCATCGAGGCCGCGGCGGACAGCGCCGTACGCCTCGCCAACGCCAACATCGTGCGGTCGATCCAGCTCATCTCGACGGAGCGCGGTTACGATCCGCGCGACTACGCGCTCGTCGCATTCGGCGGTGCAGGGCCGCTCCATGCCGCGCCGATCGCCGAGGAACTCGCCATCACGACCATCGTGGTCCCGCCGTCGGCTGGCGTGATTTCCGCCTATGGATTGATCGCATCGGACTTCGTCATGTTCGAAAGCCTGACGCGCCGCGAGCAGGCCGGTCAGGAGGCTGCCGATCTGGTCCGCTCGGTCTTCGCGGAGATGAAGGAGCGGGCGACGGAACGCGCTGCCTCGCTCGGCCTGTCAGGATCGTTGCGGCTCGAATTCACCGCCGACATGCGGTTCGTTGGACAGGCTTTCGAAGTACCGGTCACGTTCGCCGACACGGAGATCGATGGTCTCACGGCAGAAGTCGTGCGTCAGCGCTTTCTCGACGCGCACGACCGGATCTATTTCTTTGGCAAGGACAGCGACAAGCCGGTTGAATTCGTCTCATTCCGGCTCGGCATCATTCTGCCGCTGGAAGAACTGCCGCTGCTGAAAGAAAGTTCGACGGGCGCCGTCGCGGAGGGCCGCATCCGCATCTTCGATAACCGGCAGTGGCACGACGGCGTGCTGAAAAGTCGGTCGGCAATGCGCCCGGGGACCTCGATACCGGGACCGGCGCTGCTGGAAGACCCGACGTCGACGTTGCTGGTTCCGACGGGCTGGACGGCGAGCCGGGATCAGGCCGACAATACGATCCTGACGCGAAAGGGCTGAGGCCATGCAAGAGCGAACCCCAGCGACGGCAGGTAAGGCGGACGCGCTGCCGCCGCGCGCGAGATGGGCACGAAGATGATCCGTTCGTCCTATTCGAATATCGTGCGCGAGGCGCAGGACGCGTCGGCCGCCTTGTTCGATCGCGACGGCAATGTCGTCGCCCAGGCCGAGCTCATTCCTATGCAGCTCGGGCCGATGTCGGAAATCTTCCGGGCCTGTGCCGCCGTCCACCCCGTGCATACCCTCAAAGAGGGTGACTTCTACATCAACAACGATCCCTACGGCGGCGGTCAGCATCTCCAGGACGTTTTCATCTATTCGCCAATCTTTTTCGAAGGCACGCTGGTCGGCTTCGCGGGCACGACCGCGCATCATCTCGATCTCGGCGGCGGCAATCCGGGTCTCACGCCGGATGCGGTCGATGTCCACGCCGAAGGCATCATCTTTCCTCCTTCGGTCTACAACTATCAGCGCGACTGGTGCGACGGACCACTCGAGCGACTGGTCGCTGCGAACATCCGCGTGCCCTCCCAGACGATCGGCGATTTCTACGCGCAATTCGCGGCGAACTCGATCGGCGCGGAACGCATCAAGCAGCTCTGTGGCAAGTACGGCGCGTCGATGATCGCGCGCGTCATGACGGAATTGGTCGACTACTCCGAACGCCGCTTTCGCGCAGCGTTGCAGGCGATTCCGGATGGTACCTATTACGGCGAGGCGCATGTCGATGACGACGGTTTGACCCCGGATCCGCTGACAGTGCGGGCGGCGGTCACGATTGCGGGCGACACCATATCCGTCGACTACACGGGAACGGTCGGGCAGGTTCGCCGGAACCTCAATTGCCCGTGGGCATCGACGATCTCAGCTACGCTTTCGGCTGTGAAATCGGCGCTGACCAGCCCGGATATTCCCTTCAACGAGGGAGTGAAGAAGCCGATCCGCATCACGGCTCCGAAAGGTACGCTGGTCAATCCCAACTATCCCGCGCCCGTGCGCGCCCGAATGCTGACGGCTTACCGCTGCTTCAATGCCGTGTTGAAGGCGCTCGCCCACGTCGTGCCTGACCGCGTGATCGCTGATGGGAACGATTCTACCGACGTCACGTCCATCGCCTATCTCGATGGCGACCGCTATCGCGTGTATCTCGAGGTTTTCGGCGGCGGCTACGGCGCTGGCCCACGCCTCGATGGCTGTCATGCGGTGGACAGTCCCCTTTCGAATTGCACGAACACGCCAGTCGAAGCGACCGACATGGACTTCGAGCATTTTCGCATCGTCGGCTATGGCCTGATACCGGATAGCTGCGGACATGGACGTCGCCGCGGCGGCCTCGGATTCTTCCGCAGCTTCGAAATCCTCAAGGACGGCGTCAACCTCGCCATCTACGCGGATCGCTTCCGACTGGCCCCGGCTGGTTTGCTCGGGGGTACGGAGGCCACGCGTGCACGTTGCGAGATCGAGCGCGGCGGCAAGATTATCAGCCTGCCGAGTAAGGGCCGCGTCGATCTGTTCGCTGGCGATATCCTCACATTGTACACGGCAGGCGGTGGTGGGTATGGACCGCCGGCGGAGCGCGAACCTGCTCTCATTGCGAAGGATGTCGCGGAGGGCATCATAACGGAAGCCACGGCCATGTCGTTCTACGGGCGGACCGGATGACATCAGGCAGCCCGGCCTCGCGAGAGGGATGGAGCGTCGGGATCGACATCGGTGGCACGTTCACGGATGTCATCGCGATCGGTCCGCGCGGTTCGGTGGTGCTCAAGGTGGCTTCGACACCCGGCAATCCAAGCGACGCCGTCGCCTCAGCGCTCACCGCGCTGTCGACGCAGCATGGTATTTCGCCGCGGGACATCACGCGCTTTGCTCACGGCACGACGGTTGCGACGAATGCTGTGATCGAGCGCAAGGGCGCGCGCGTCGGGTTGATAGCGACGGAAGGCTTTCGCGACATCCTGGAGATTGGCCGGCAGATGCGCCGGCAGATGTATGATCTGCATCTTCGACCGGAGACGCCGGGTTGGCTTGCGCCGGGCGAACGCCGCGTTGAAGTGCGTGAGCGCGTCGATGCGCACGGCGCCGTCGTTGTGCCACTCGATGAAGACAGCATCGACGCGGCCATCGAAAAGCTGCGACCGCTGAAGGTCGAAGCCATCGCCATCAGCCTGCTGTTCTCGTTTCTCGACCCCTCGCACGAGCAGCGGATCAGAGCCCGTGTGCAGGAAGTTCTGCCGGGGGTCGATGTTTCGATTTCGAGCGAGGTCGATCCGGCGTTCCGCGAGTACGAGCGAACCGTCGTCACCGCCTTCGACGCCTACATCAAGCCGGTCGTCGATCGCTATCTCGCGAACCTCGCGACGGGGCTTGCGGCATCCGGCGTGCCGGCACCGTTGCAGGTCATGCAGTCGCGTGGTGGCCTTGCAGGCGTCGAGACGGCGCGGCAACGGCCTGTGCGATTGTTTCTTTCAGGGCCAGCCGCCGGCGCCATCGGCAGTGCAGCGGTCGGCAAGATCGACGGTTTCGAGGACCTGATTACCATCGACGTCGGCGGGACCTCGAGCGACATCGCGCTCGTTGAAGGCGGCACGGTCCATGCGCGCCCGGAGACGCAGATTGCGGGATACGCCGTTCGTGTGCCGATGCTCGACGTGACGACGCTCGGGGCAGGTGGCGGATCGATCGCGTGGATCGATGCCGGTGGTGGATTGCGCGTCGGCCCACATTCGGCGGGCTCCGATCCCGGGCCCGCGTGCTACGCCCGTGGTGGTCGGCTGCCAACCGTGACCGACGCTTCCGTGGTTCTGGGCTATCTCGACACCTCGGGTCTCGCCGGTGGCGCTGTCGGGCTCGAACCGGCGCTCGCATACTCTGCGATTGAGGAAACCATCGCGCGGCCTCTCGGCATCGATGTCATAACGGCGGCGCTCGGGATTCATCGCATCACGAATGGCCGGATGGCCGACGGCGTCCGGCTGGTTTCCGTCAATCGCGGGCACGATCCGCGCCGCTTCGTTCTGTTGCCACTGGGTGGTGCTGGCGGACTCCATGCCACAGCGGTCGCCGACGAACTTTCGATCGAGCGCATCCTTGTGCCGCGGTATCCCGGTGTGCTCGCGGCCGCCGGCCTGCTGACCGCGCCGATCTCGCATGAGGTGGCGGGGGCGTTCCATGCAGCTATCGCATCGACGGACCTTTCGGATGTCCGTCGCGAAGTCGCTGAGCTCGATCGCCGCGCCGACGATCTGATGGGACAGGAAGCCGCCGAAGGGCTTCAGCGCCATCGAACGGCCTTCGCCGATGTCGGCTACGTCGGCCAGAGTCATTTCATCGAAGTACCGCTGGCCGATGGCGAGGACGATGCGCTGTCGCGTCTCTACGCCGACTTCGAGTTGAAGCACACGCAACTCAATGGCCACAAAACCGGGGCGCCGGCCAAGATCGTCAATCTGCGGGTCGTCCATTCTGCGCTGTTGGCGGGAAGTTCGATTGATCGCCCAGCCGCACAGGCGCCGGAGCCGACGCGCGAGCGTGTGCGCAATGTGCGGTTTGCCGGAAGCACCGTGTCGACGGAGACTGCAATCTATCAGCGGTCGGCGCTCAAGAATGGCGATCGTATCGTTGGACCCGCGATCATCGGACAGAGTGATTCGACGACGCTCGTGCCCCCGACTTGGTCGGCGCGCGTTCTGGCGAGTGGGGCCTTGCTCATGGAGCGCACCTGATGTCGGGACACGCGAAGGTGGATGGCAGCCAGGAAGCCTTTGATCCGGTGACCCTGGAGGTGCTTCGCCACCGGCTCGACTGTATCGCCGAGGAAATGGAGACGGCGCTGCTGAAGAGTTCGTGCTCGCCGATCGTCAAGGAGGGCCTCGACGCGTCGGCATCGATCTTCACGCTCGACGGCACGACACTAGCTCAGGCCTGCGCCATTCCGATCCATCTCGGCACGCTCATTCCAGCGGTTGTCGAGATCCTTCGCGTCTTTCCTGTCGCGTCGATGAAACCAGGCGACACCTACATTCTTAACGATCCCTATTGCGGCGGCACGCACCTCCCGGACTTCGCCGTTGTTATGCCGGTGTTCGGCGCCGCCGGACCGTTGGCGATCGCCGCGACCATGACGCATCATCAGGACGTCGGTGGTAAATCGGCGGGATCGGTGCCGACCGACTCGACGGAGATCTTTCAGGAAGGCATTCGCATCCCGGCCGTGCAGTGGGCACGCGAGGGCGTGTTCGACGAGACCTTGACGCGAATCCTTCGCCAGAACGTAAGGATCCCCGACATCTTCATCGGCGACCTCAATGCGCAGGTGGCTGCTTGCAAGATTGCCGGCGTGCGGCTGCGCGAGACGGCCGATCGTCTCGGTGATGAAACGCTTCTGACCGCGTTCCGCCTGTTGCTCGATCGTTCGGAGGCGATGACGCGCGCGGCGCTGAAGCTGCTACCGCAAGGTACGTGGCGGCACGTCGACTATCTCGACAACGACGGTATCGATCTCGACCGCAGGATAAGAGTGGAAGTCGCCGTCACGCTGCCGGGTGACGGCACCGTTTCATTCGACCTGACGGGGACCAGCGGCCAAGTCAAAGGTCCGGTGAATTGCGTGCCATCGGGCAGCCTCGCGGCCGCCTGCTTTGCCGTTCGCGCGATTACCGATCCGATGATCCCCAACAATGGCGGATGCTTCCGCCCCATTTCCCTGCGCCTGCCGCCGGCGAGCCTTGTCGATCCCCGCGCGCCAGCGCCGGTCAATGCGCGCACCGCGACCATCAAGCGGATCACCGGCTGCATGCTGGCGGCGCTGGCGGGCGCAGCACCCGAGCGGGTTCCGGCGCCGAGTGCCGGCCAACTCCTGGTGATGGCATTTGGTGGTCGCCGACGGGGTGGCGAGAACTTCGTGACGGGTGAACTGTTGGCTGGCGGCAGCGGCGCTGGGAACGGCTTCGATGGCGTCGATGCGATTGAGACCGACGCCACCAACTGTATGAATTTGCCTGCCGAGGCGATGGAGCTGGAAGCACCGATCCGGGTTAATCGCTGGACGCTCCGCGCCGGCTCGGGGGGCGACGGCACCTGGCGCGGCGGTCTCGGGCAGATCAAGGAATACGAGGTGCTCGACGAAATCGAAGGATCGCTGTCCTTCTCGCACCGCGGGGAACGCCACTTCGTTCCCGCGCAGGGCGCCGCGGGCGGTGCGGCCGGTACGGTCGCGAAATCATGGATCACGCGGCGGGATGGTTCCAGCGAGACGATACAATCCAAAATCGTGACGCAACTATCGCCGGGCGACAAACTGATCATCGAGACCGCGGGCGCAGGCGGCTATGGACCGGCGGCGGCACGTAGCGACGATGCCCGATCCGCCGACCGAGCGAACGGCAAACTTGCACCTAGTATCGACTGACGTGAGACGGCGCGACTATCGGGGATAGAAAGCGATGTTGACACTCGACCGCGTGACCGACGTCCTGGCACGACTTCTAATGGGTATCGCCATCGTCGCGCTGTTCCTGATGATGGCGCAGATGGTGGTCGACGTCGCGATGCGCAACTTCTTCCGCCGGCCGATCGAAGGCAGTCTCGAGATTGTCTCCGTCTATCACATGGTCGCAGTGGTGTTCCTGCCCTTGGCACTGGTCGAGCGACGGCACGAGCACATCACGGTGGACTTGCTGGTCGAGAGATTGCCTTTGGTCCTGCGGCGTATCCTCATGGTGGTCGGGTATGTCGTCTGTGCAATCTTCTTCGCGCTTCTCACTTATCAGACCGCCAAGGACGCCTGGGCCGCCTACGAGATCGGCGAGATCTTGATGTCATCGATCTACATCACGGTGTGGCCGGCCAAGTTCCTTCTGCCGATCGGGTTCTTTGTGATGCTGCTCCAGGTGTCGCTGCACGCCTGGAAGGCGGCGATCGATCCTGCATTCGATCCGTCTCCAGAGTCGCCAGACATGGCCAATCAGGCTCGGAACTGAGGCGGTCACGATGGACAAGTTTACGATCGGCATGATGGCGACCGGCGCAGGCGTGCTTCTGATCGCACTGCGAATTCAAATTGGCGTCGCTCTCGGTGTCGTCTCGTTCTTCGGCATTGCGACCATTCTCGGTTGGCGGCCGGCATGGGG
>LNEA01000126.1 GCA_001464855.1 Rhizobiales bacterium Ga0077530 | reverse complement strand
GCGGCATCGCCGAGCAGCGTCACGCGGCCCTGTCCCCAGCGCGCCAGCGGATCGCGATCGACCATCGGATACTCGAAGCACGCGCGCGCCCCTCGAATGAGCGCCGGCACGTCGAGCCAGCCGAACTGCCAGCCCTCGAACTGCGGCAGGAACTCGTCGAGCCGGCCGGGGCGATTCCAATCCTCGCGACGCCACGCGTGAGCCGCGTCGTACTTCAGCTCCGCGATCCAGTTCACGACGGCGCGCCCCTCGTCCAGCGCGCGCCGCGAGATCGGATAGCACACGAACTTCTGGCGCTCGTGTCCCGCCATGATCATCGTGCGTCCGTCGAGATAGGGTGTGGCCTCGGTGACACCGCGCCACAGGATCGCGCCATTCCATTTCGGCGGCCCCTCACCCCGCACCAGCGTCGCCCGCAGCGTCGAGTGGATGCCGTCGCAGCCGATCAGGAGCGCACCCGTCGCATTGCCGCGCGGAGCCCCACTGCGTCGATCGATGAAACGCGCGCGTATGCCCTCGCCGGTCTGATCGAACCGAGCCGCTTTAGCACGGCGCGATAGAGAATCATCTGCAGCTCACCGCGATGGATCGAAAACTGCGGCCAGTTGTATCCGGCGTTGCGGCCGCGCGGCTCCGACCAAATCGTCTGCCCGCGCTTCGAGACATAGGTCAGCGTCGACGTCGGAATGGCAGTCGCCGCCAATTCGTCCGCAAGGCCAAGCTCGGTCAGCTCGCGCACCGCATGCGGCAGAAGGTTGATGCCGACGCCCAGTGGTTCGAGCGCTTCGACGCTTTCATAGATGTGCGCCGCGATGCCCACCTGATGCAGGCTCAGCGCCAGCGTCAGGCCGCCGATACCGGCACCAACGATCACCACAGTCACGGCGAACTCTCCCCTTGGCGAACCACTATCGGGCCCTGTCGATCCGCGCACCATGCCACAATCGGCGCTGCTCTCCCAAATCGATATGGGCCTGCGCCGGGCGCAGCCTATCTGGATTGTGCGCGGCCGTGTTATCGCGCTAGATACGCCAAAGAAACCGCTTGGAGGACACCGTGGCCGAAGGATCTCGCCCCCTACCCGCACCTACGCCCGAGACCAAACACTTCTGGGAGGGCACGAAGGCCGGCGAACTGCGCCTGCAAAAGTGCGACGGCTGCAGCCACGTCTACTTCCCACCGCGCCCGTTCTGCCCAAGCTGCGGCTCGCGCGGCGTGTCGGTGATGAAGGCGAGCGGCAAGGGCAGGCTCTACAGCTACGTGATCCACGCCCGCCCGACACCGGGTTTCACCGCGCCCTACGCGATCGCCGTCGTCGAACTCGATGAAGGCCCGCGCATGATGACCAACATCGTCGGCTGCCCGCAGACGCCGGAAGCCCTGGTTCTCGACATGCCGCTCGTCGCGACCTTCGAGAAGCAGAACGACGACATCACGCTGGCGCTGTTCAAGCCGGCCGGCAAGTAATCGCGGGGACACCATGAAACAGAAATCCGTAGCCGTCGTCGGCGCCGCCGAGACGACCGACCTTGGCGTCATTCCCGGCATGTCGCAGATCCAGCTCCATGCCGACGCCGCACTCAATGCAATGAAGGATTGCGGGCTGAGCCCCAAGGACATCGACGGCATCGCCACCGCCGGCGAAACGCCGGTCACGCTCGCGCACTACCTCGGCATCACGCCGACGTGGGCGGACGGCACCGCAGTCGGCGGCTGCTCGTTCATGCTGCACGTCCGCCATGCCGCCGCCGCCATCAACGAAGGCCTGTGCAAGACCGTCCTCATCACCCACGGCGAGAGCGGCAAGTCGCGCGTCGCCGTGACACCACGCCCACCTTATCCCGGTAGTCTCGCCGGCCAGTTCGAGGCGCCGTTCGGCGTGTTCGGGCCGCCGACGATGTTCACGATCCCCGTGCTGCGCTACCTGAAAAAATACAACATCACGCAAGAGCAGCTCGCGATGGTCGCCGTCGTGCAGCGCGAGTGGGCGTCGAAGAACCCGCGCGCCACCTTCAAGACGCCGATCACGGTCGACGACGTGCTGAACTCGCGCATGATCGCCTACCCCTTCCGCATCCTCATGTGCTGCCTCGTCACCGACGGCGGCGGCGCGCTCATCCTCACCAGCGCCGAACGCGCCAAGGACTTCCCGACCAAGCCCGTCTACATCGTCGGCACCGGCGAGAGCGTCGAATCCCCGATGATCAGCCAGATGGCGGACTTCACCTCGTCGCGCGCCTTCCGCGTCGCAGGCAAGAAGGCATTCGAGGAATCCGG
>LNEA01000125.1 GCA_001464855.1 Rhizobiales bacterium Ga0077530 | reverse complement strand
TTCTATGCCGCGATCATCATTTTCGTCTTCCGGGCCACTCCGAGCGTCGGCGAAGGCTACCGCTGGTTCACGATCGACGTGCTCGGTTTCGACCAGGCTTTTTTCGGCGTGCTTCAACAGATCGGCGCGGCAATTGGATTGGTGGCCGCGTGGCTGCTGGCAGATGCCGTCACGCGGCAGCCGGTAGCGCGCGTTCTGCTCTGGTTGACGATATTGGGCGGTCTGCTCGCGATCCCGAACTTGATCCTGGTGTCCGGCGCCTATGAATGGACCGATCGCATGTTCGGGATCGGCGCGCGATCGATCGCGCTGATCGACGCCGCGGCGCAATCGCCGCTTGCCCAGGTCAGCATGATCCCGCTGCTGACGCTGATCGCGATCAATGCGCCGCCGGGACATCGGGCGACATGGTTCGCACTCATGGCCTCTCTGATGAACCTCGCGCTGGTCGCGGGATCGCTGCAGACCAAGTATCTGAACCTGCTGTTTCCGGTCGACAGGGGTGCGTATGGCGACCTCCTCTATCTCGTTGCCGTCGTGTTCGGCATCGGACTTATTCTGCCGCTGATCGTAATCCTGACACTCGGCCCGCGCCTCGTTCGCAAGTGAGCCGTGGCTGAACTGTGGCTGCAGAGAGACGCTGAAAAGCGCACTCGATCCAGACCGCCTACCTGCCTTGACCCAGCCTGATTTGAAGTGCGAATGGGCGACCCTTGGGGACGATTCGTAAGCGCAGTCAAACGTGCGCTCGGGTGGGGAAAGTCATGAACGAGACAGTGCTCGATGAGCGGGTTGGCGCGGACGTTCCTGTGCGAGCCGCTCCGGTGATTTCCGTCCGCTCGCTGCTGCTGCGGCTGCTCATTGCCGTCGTCATGATCGCGACACTCAGCATTGGCGGCGCGTGGTTGATGTACGCGACGATCGATCCGACGGCTGAGGCCAGCGAGGGCGTCGATACATCGTTCCGCGATCATGTCCCGGTGAAGGTTGGCCCTGCGGCGCCCGCTAGCCGCTAATTACTCGGCTGCAGACGCCACCCATTCTGTCACGGCAACTTTGCCGCGCCCTGCCGCGTTGCGCCCAAACCGTCTTTCCCGGCGCCGGGCGCGTGGTATGTCTCACTTGAACTGCTGACCTCTTTTGTGGTCGATCGGACGGCGCCGAGGGCGTTGTCGCGTTTGGCCCCTTGCCGTCCACTGGAGCGGTATCGATGAAGCTCATCATGTTGGCGCGCAACCCGGGCCTCTATTCCCACAAGCGCATCGTCGACGCGGCGCGCGCCCGCGGCCACAGCATCGACGTGGTCAATACCCTCCACGTGCATATGAACATCACCTCGAATAACCCACTGCTCCGCTACGGCGGCAAGACGCTGCCGCTGTATGACGCCGTCATTCCGCGGATCGGTGCATCGATCACGCAATACGGCCTCGCGGTGGTCCGCCAGTTCGAGATGCAGGGCGTGTTTCCGCTCAACGAGAGCGTCGCGATCGGCCGTGCGCGGGACAAGCTCAGGGCGTTGCAATTGCTGGCGCGAGCGGGTGTCGGTCTGCCCGCGACGGCGTTTGCGCATGGGCCGCGCAAGGCCCTCGAAGTGCTGGCCGAGGTCGGCGG
>LNEA01000124.1 GCA_001464855.1 Rhizobiales bacterium Ga0077530 | reverse complement strand
CCGATGACATCCATCACCAGATAGGGCGCCACCAAGCACAGCGCCGCCGCGACCGATAAGGCTCGCTGCCACATCGGCATCCACCTCAGCAGAAAACCGTGCAATCCCGCTGCCAGAAGGCAGATGCCAATGCATGAAACGACGAGCCGCCACGCGATCGTCGTCCAGTCGCCAATCATCAACAGCGCCGGCTCGTAGACAAACATGAAGGGCACGATAAAACCCGCCGCGCCGATCTTCACGGCCGCCCAGCCCGTCGTCCAGAGGTTCGATTTCGCAAGTCCTGCCGCGGCAAAGACCGCCAGCGCAACCGGTGGCGTGATGGCCGAGAGGATAGCGAAGTAGAACGCGAACATATGCGCCGCCGGCGTAACCACGCCGAGCTTCACCAGCGCCGGCACCATCAGCGACACCATGACGATGTACGCCGGTGTCGTCGGCATCCCCATGCCAAGCACGATCCCGGCCATCGCGGTCAATACAAGCGCGATCAGCAGAATATTCTGCGATAGCCCCACTACCCATTGCGTGAAGGTGATCCCGAGGCCGGTCAGAATGACGATGCCGATAATGATGCCGGCCGCGGCGCACGCCAACGCCACGGGCAGCGTGTTGCGGGCGCCGTCGATCAACGCGTCGATGATCGGCTGAAGTTCGATCTTGAGCAGAATGGTCTTGCCGCGCACCGCCCACATCCACAGCGCGATGAGCCCGGTGACCAGAACCGCCTCGACCAGCGGATTGAGGCCGAAGACCTCGGGGATGATCGTGGGGATACTGGGTACGATGTAGGACACGACCATGAGCGCCGGCAGCACAAGCAGCACAACCGGGCCAAACCATGCGACGGGGAAGCACAACAGCGTGCCGGCCAGCGCGGCCAATGGCGCGCTATAGCCCGAATACATCACGAACAGGATCGAGCAGACAGGAATGAAAAGGTGCCCGCGCGCTGCGAGGACCTCCCGCATGATAGGCAGTTCCGAGCGCGGGACGCCGAGAAGGCCTTGCCGCTTTGCTTCGAAGTGCACAGCCGCGAAGCACGACACATAATAGAGGATCGCCGGGATCGCCGCCCAGATCACCACCTGGGCGTAACTCACGCCCTGAAATTCCGCCATCACGAACGCGGCTGCGCCCATGATCGGCGGCATGAGCTGACCACCGGTCGAGGCGACCGCTTCGACTGCCGCTGCGAAATGCGACTTGAAGCCGGTGCGTTTCATCAGCGGAATGGAGATTGGTCCGTCGACCATGACGTTGGCGACGGCCGAGCCGGAGATGGTGCCGAACAGTGATGACGATACGACGGATACCTTGCCCGGACCGCCCGCCGTGTGACCCGTAATGCCCATGGCGAAGTCCATGAACAACTGCCCCGTGCCGGTACGTTCCATGAACGCGCCGAACAGCACGAAGATCATGACGTACGACGCCGACACCGCGAGCGGTTGGCCAAAGATGCCTTCGGTCGAGAGATAGAGCTGATCGATGAAACGGATCGGCTCGATACGGGTGAAGAAGTAGCCGTAGAGACCGAAGAGGATGCAGGTGATCGGCAATGCGGGGCCGAGAACGCGACGCGTGCCTTCCAACACCACCAGGATCAGCGTGACGCTGAGGATGATGTCGGTCCAGGTCATGTCGTCGACGTAAATGATGCGGTCGATGATGTAGTCGTAATAGACGAAGATATAGCCAACCGAGATCACACTCACTGCCACCAGTGCGAGATCAATCAACGATGGCGTTTTGGTTTTCTGCTCCAGCTCCGCACGCTGCTCGGGCAGCAACATCGCGAGTTCGTCGTCAGTCGCCGATTTGAAGCGGAAGTAGAGGAACGTCAGGGTCAGCGCGAACAGCAGATGGATGCCGCGGAAGATATAGTCCGTCGGGGGACCGCGAAACACCTCGCGCAGCGATGGCGAGATGAAGTCCATCGGTGGAATGATGACGTAGACGTGGTAGAGCGCCATCGCGAGCGCGACAGCCGCTGCCAACTTGCGCGGCAGGCCCCGCATCATCGTTCCTGACATCACTCGTTTCCCCCAATAGACGTGCACGCAATAGGGGCGGCATCGCTGCCGCCCCTCAGGTGTCTTTCGTCGCCATTACTTAATGGCGATGCCCTTTTCTTTGTACCACTTGGCGGCACCAGGATGGAACGTCACGCCGATGTCCTGCGCCATCATCTCGGCCGTCAGCTTGCCGACCTCTTTGTAGACGGACGACATCGTTTCCTTGGCGCTGAGGATCGCACCGGTCATCTTGTAGACCGTGTCTTCGGGCAGCGAGCAGGCCGCGACAACGTGCGTGTAGTAACCGATGACCTGGACGTCCTTGTCCTGCTTGGGATAGGTGCCCTTCGGGATGGTGACGAGCTTGTAGGCCGGATTGATCTTCTGCATCGGCTCGTAGATCGTCGCCATATCGATCAGCTTGATGTCGCGCGCCGAGGCGAGGTCCATGATCGAGCTCGCCGGGATGCCGGTGCCGAGCGCGAACACGTGCATCCGGTTGTCCTTCATCTGCTCGACGCTGTCGGTGTAGCTGTTGGTGAAGCTCGCCTTGACATCGTTGTAGGTGTAGCCGGTGACGCGAAGTACGTGACGCGCGATCAACTCGCCCGTATTGCCCTTCACCTGCGTGGCAAACCCCTTGCCCTTTACGTCCTTCAAGGTGTTGACGCCTGAATCAGCGTTGGCGACCATCTGGAAGTATTGTGGATAGAGTGTCGCGACGTTGCAGACCTTATCGTGCTTCTTGTCGAGCGGCGCTTCGCCCGTACCCGCGACGGCATCGGCCGTCGTGATGGTGTTGCCGAACCCGATCTCGGCTTTGCCTTCCTGAATCGCGCGCACATTGGCCGATTTCTCCCAGGCGTCCTTGAGCTGGCCGCCGAGCGGCACCCAGAAGCCGGCCTGCGGACCGGTCATCATGCGAACTTCGGCTGCATGAACATGGCTGCTGAAACCCACCGTCGCTGCCATCGCGGCGGCGACCCAAATAGTTCTGCGCATTCGAGTTGTTCCTCCCAGAACGAGTCTGATTGTTGGTAAATCCGTAGCTTGCGGACCAGCGGCCATCCGGCCGCCCGAGCATGTGCCGCAGCGCCGCTATCTTTCTATTGCGGCACGTTCGATATGTCCAATTGCCCGATCATGCGTGACCTACAGCGCAGACATGCGAGGAGGCACAGCGCGTTACGCGCCGCCTCACAAGTCGGGCAGCGTTCAATCCCGCAGGCGCGCGCCAAGTCGAAGCGCACTTTCTGTCATTGAAGGAAGATCGGCGGCACGGCGGCCCGCGACGCCTACTTCAGCCCCGTATGTCCGCCCCACTTCATGCTGAAACCCACCGAGAAGATGTCGACGCTCGAGCTGGTCTTGGCGAAGAGCGTGGGCGGGGTGCCTGTCGTCAGATTGCGCTCGAGCGACGCGTCCTGAACGAACACATGGCTGTAGCCGAAGTTCATCGCCATCGTGTCGTTGAATTGATAAGTGCCGCCGATACTCGCCCAAATGCGATCGGCATCGGGAATTTGCACCAGCCTCTCCGTCGGGTCTTGCACGGGCGAGATCTCGTATGCAGCACCGGCGCGCAGCGTGAGCTTCGGGCTAAAATTCCATTCGCCACCGAGCGCGAACAGCCAGCCATCGTGCCACTGGAAATCCAGCTTGAGGCCGACCGGATCGATAGGGACGACGCCGAGCGCGCTCCACCGCGTCCATTCGACCGTGCCCATGACGCGGAAGGCAGGGTTCATTGCCTGTGAGAAGCTGAAGGTGACCTTGTCCGGCGTGGTGACGTCGGCCGAGATCGGAACCGATCCGCCGCCAACCGCCGGGCCCTTGAGGCTGCCTTCGAGGGAGTGCTTGATCGATGAGCGATAGCCGAGGCCGACAGAGGTGCCGGGGTTCGGCCTCCAGTTGATACCGGCAGTAAGCCCAACCCCGATGTCGTCGCCGGAAATCGTATTGCTCACGTCTGTTGGCGCACCAAGGCCGGAAGCCGACCGCAGATGCATCAGGTCGAGCAACTGCACCTGGAGCCCCACGCCGACTGAAAGGCCGGGCGCGACCTCGTAGGACATCGAGGGATTGAGATTGAGACTGAACAGCTTTGCCGAGCGCGCGTGCAACTGACCGATCCATTCCCGATTGTCGGGCTTGATGGAGGTGCCGAACTGGGAGTTCATGGCAAGCGCGAATACGGTGCGGCTGTCCAGTCGGTAAGCCATATAGCTGGCAGGTACCAGCGCGGGGCTACCGATATCGACCGAGCAGTCGAAGGTGCCGCAATTCACGCCGGGCGGCACACCCGTGAGCTGGGTCGCATTGATCTGCGATTTGACGTTGATGAGCGAATAGCTCGAATCCATGACCAGCCCGGGGCCCACATATGCGGACGCGGCCGGGTTCCAGAAGATGGACGAGAGGCTGTGGCCACCAGCGGCGGCGCCGGCGAACGAGGTGCCCTGAAAATAGGAAGACTGCTCGCGAACCTCAAAGCCGCCAGCTATGGCCGGCGCAGTCAAACCGATGACGGCGGTAGCTGCAGCCGAAGCGCGCAGCATGGCACTCAACGTATCGACGCAATACATACGCTTCCCCCAACTCACTGGCTCCGGTTTTCCCGGTATTTTTGACGCAACAGCTGGACTGACGTAACGATCTGCTCAGTACACGCAGTCAACTTAACTCGCAGCGCCGGGGCTAAATCCACACAATTTTGATGCGGCTTGCGACTTGCCGAAAATGATGTCGCATTTGAGCAACGCGCGGCCACATCCGCGCTTCGGGAGTCGGAAGACCATCCCGCTTCTAGTGCGTTGCGTGCTTCGGCACGGCTATCCGCCCGCTTCGTGCAAACGCAAATGCGCAGGCAAGGGATGGCACCAACAACGCACCAGACACCATGAGCAGCTCAACCGACGAGAAGGGCAGAATGCCGCCACCGGGCGTTGCGAGCACGACGCCTCCGATCATCAGGAGCACCCGCAGCGGCCACTCGAGCCGACCCGAGCTTCTCAAATCGCCCACGCCAGCCTGATACCCCTGAAGACCGCCACAGATGAACAACGTGCCGAGTGCCGCCTTGATCGCCAGCAGCGGGCCTTCGATATACGCGCCTGTCCCCTGGAGCACCAGGGAGGGTGCGAGCACGAAAAAGAATGGGATGAAGTAGATGATGGATCCCACGCGCATGCTCTCCCATCCCGTGCGCATGGGCGGCGCTCCGGCTATGCCTGCTGCGGCGAAAGACGCGATCGCGACCGGAGGAGTGATCGACGACAGCATGCCCCAATAGAAGATGAACATGTGCACGGCCATCTTGTTGAGGCCGAGCTTCTCGAGCGCAGGTGCGACAAGGATGGCGAGAAAGATGTAGCAGGCGGTCGTGGTCAGCCCGAGACCGAGAATGAGACTCGTGATCGCGCACATGGCGAGCAACAGCAGCACATTGTCACCCGCGATGGTGAGGAGGTCATTGGCGAGGCTCGAAACGACACCGGTCATCGAGAACGCGCCGATCAGTAGACCACAGCCTGCGAGGATGCCGATCAGCTCGACGAACGTGCGGCCGTTTACTTCGAGGAACTCGACGATAGTGCGCAGCGTCCAACGCTTCTCCGCATTGAAGAGTTGATTGAGGACAAGCAGAAGCGCCGTCGCATAGAAGGGCGCGTGGCTCTCGCGCTTGAAATGAAGCAGCATGACAACCAGCAG
>LNEA01000123.1 GCA_001464855.1 Rhizobiales bacterium Ga0077530 | reverse complement strand
TACGAAAGCATCACATTCGCCCAGGCGCACGCGCCGTATATCCATTTGATCCCAACTGCACCATCGCGCGTGCTCGACATCGGCGCCGGAACGGGCCGTGACGCCGCCGCGCTTGCGGAGATGGGCCATGAAGTCGTCGCTGCGGAGCCGACGGCCGAGATGCGGGCGCACGCGGCGCGGCTCCATCCATCGCCGCGTATCGAATGGGTGGACGACAGCCTGCCCGATCTCGCGAAGCTGACCGCGCGGGCTGAGACCTTCGATCTCGTTATGATGACCGCTGTGTGGATGCATCTCGACGACGATGAGCGCCGCCGCGCGATGCCCAATGTCGCTGGTCTCGTGCGGTCCGGTGGCGCATTCATCATGTCGCTGCGCTACGGCCCGGTTCCTGCCGGCCGCCGCATGTTCGTCGTCTCCGCGGAAGAGACGATCGTGCTCGCAGCGGATGCCGGCCTCGTCCTTAAACGCCGCTTCGACAACCAGCCCGGCGGCTTCGGCCGCACCGACGTGAGCTGGATAAAACTGGTGTTCGAGAAGGGGACGTAGGGACGTCTCGCGGGGCGCCGGTGTCGGGCCGTCCGTCGATCTCGGGGGCATCGCGGGGCGGACACGCTCTCTCGATTGCCGGAGCCGTCGAAATTTCGCATTCGCGATTTTTTCAATTCCGCGCCGCGGAACGACAGCGCTGCAGTTTATATTTTTCAGGCATTTCGTGACGTTGCTGGACTCTGCGTCGCGTGCAATATTGATCGCCTGCATGTGAAATATGCATGTCGTGCAACGCATATCGGCGCGCAGACAACCATAACAATGGCCGGCCACGAGCCTGGCTGGCAATCCGGGAGGAACGCGATGGTCACGAAGGTGAAGGGCATTGTTGCGGCCGCGATGATGTCGGCGGTTATTGCGAGTGGACTGCCGCAAGCGGCGAGCGCTCAGCATGTGCTCAAGCTGGCGTTTGCCGGCAACGAAGGCTCTCCCTACGACACATTCGCGAAAGAGTTCTCGAAGGAGATCGAGCGCCTCACGAACGGAGCGGTCAAAGGGCGCGTCTTCTGTTGCTTCAAAATGGGCAGTGAAGAGGAGACGTTCAAAAAGCTGCAGCTGGGCACGCTCGACGGCACCTTGATCGCGCAGAACAACGCCGGGCCGTTCTATCCCAAAATTGATCTGCTGGTGCTACCCTACATTTTCCAGAACTACGAGCACGCGGTGAAAGTGCTCGACGGCCCGATCGGAAAGAAGATCTGGAGCGATATGCCGGCGAAAGCCGATGTCCACCTCATCAAGGTGTTCTCGATCGCGTTCCGTCACATCTACAACACCAAGACCGAGATCAAGTCGATCGACGATTTCAAGCGGCTCAAGTATCGCGTGCCGAAGAATGTCGTGATGATCGATACCTACAAGGCGTTCGGCAACGACCCCATTCCGCTGCCCTGGGGCGAGACGTTGACGGCGACGCAGACGGGAACCGTGGACGGCGGAGATCTTCCCGTGGACATCATCTACTACCAGAAGTTCCACGAGGTCGCGAAGCACGTCGCGCTGACCGGTCACTTCGCGCTCGCGCCGCCGTTCTTCGTCGCCGACAAATTCATGAAAAAGCTCACGCCGGAGCAGAGGGACGCCATCTACATGGCGGCCGACATTGCTGCAGCGATTTCGCGCAAGCAGACAGTCGACGACGAGGAGGGCCTGATCAAGATCCTCAAGGAAAAGCACGGCGTGAAGTTCACCGAGCCCGACAAGGCGCCCTTCATCGCAGCGGCCGCGAAGGTTCAAGAAGCTTTCGCGAAGGAGCGCGGCCCCGACTACCTCGAGTTGGTGAAGGAAATCCAGGCGGCTGCGAAGTAAGGGCTTCTGCTGCGCTCGTTGGGCCGTTCACGCGCCATTTGCGTGATCCGGAGTGGTGGCCGGTCGTAGTCGGCTGGGTACTTCAGCAGACATCAGCAACATAGGATGGACCGTCGGCGGCGCAGCCCGCCGACGGTTGCCGACGGGGGGCGTCTCGGTGAAAAATGCAGTTCTCTGGCTGGAGAGACATTTCGAAGAGGCCATAGCGGGCATGGCGCTCGTGATGATGTCCTCGCTGATCTTCTGCCAGGTCGTCGCGCGCTATGTGTTTGAGAAGTCCTTCTCGTGGACTGACGAGATCGCCGTCTACTGCCTCATTTGGTTCGTCTATATTTCGGCGTCGTGGGCGGTGCGCGAACGAGCGCATATCCGAGTGATGAGTTTGATCGAACTCATGCCGCCCGCTGTCGCCAAATGGTCGATCTACCTGAGCGACGCGATCTGGATCGGTTTCGCGATCTTCCTCACCTGGCAGGGGATACTGCTCAACGAGTCACTCTGGACGCGGTCTTACGTCTCGCCAGCTCTCGGCATCGAGCAGAAGTGGCCGTATCTCATCGTTTCGCTCGGCTTCGCGATGATGGTGCTCAGGCTGCTCCAGCTTTACGTCCGCCACATCTGGTACGGAGATCCGCTGCTCGAAGTGCCGGCCGCAGAACGCAGCGAGCCGGCGCCATGAGCGAACATCAGCAAGTCGCCGTCCTGTTTGCGCTGCTGCTCGGGACAATCGCCTTCGCCGTGCCCATCCCGATCGCGGTCGCCATCGCCGCCATTGCTGGTTTCTATTTTGCGGACCTGCCGCTCGTGGCACTTGCGCAGGCGATGTACACGGGCCTCGAGCCGCTGCCTCTCATGACGGTGCCGCTGTTCGTCTTCGCCGGTTCGCTGATGGAGCGTGGCGGCCTTGCCGATCGAATTGTTGGCGTCGCGCGATCGCTGATCGGCAACTACACGGGCAGCCTCGGCCTTGTCGCGATACTAGGGTGCACGTTCTTCGCCGCGCTGTCGGGCTCAGGCCCCGCGACTACGGCCGCTATCGGCGCTGTCATGGTCCCGGCCATGCTCAAGGAGCGCTACAATCCCGCATTTGGCGGTGCGATCGTCGCATCCGGCGGTGCCTTGGGCAGCCTCATTCCTCCCAGCAACCTGATGGTCGTCTACGGACTGGTGTCGGACACCTCGATCCCTCGGCTCTTTCTCGCCGGAGTGATTCCAGGCCTCATCGCCAGCAGTCTGCTCATGCTCACGACCTGGATCATGGCCCGGTCGATGGGCTTGAAAGGCAGCACGGAGCGGTTCAGTTGGTCGGTGTTCGGCCGCGCCGTCTACGAAGGGAAGTGGGC
>LNEA01000122.1 GCA_001464855.1 Rhizobiales bacterium Ga0077530 | reverse complement strand
CCCAGAGCGAATTGGCGATCGTGCTTTGGAATAGAATGGACACGTCGCCTCCGGAAAGGGCGAGCGCGTTGCGCAGGTTTGTCTCAAGAACTTTGCCGAGCACGAAGCCGAGGATGATCGGCGCCATGTCAAACCCGAGTTTGCGCAATGCCCATCCGAAGACGCCGATCGCAAGCATCAGCACGACGCTGATGACGCTTGAATAGGCGGTGTAGACGCCGAGAATCGAGAGCAGCAGGATCGTCGGGATGAGCCAAGTGCTCGGCACCTGCAACATTTTTACGAAGATGCGCACCATCGGGATGTTCATGATGAGCAGGATGACATTACCGATGTACATCGACGCGATGAGGCCGCCCGCGATCTCCGGTTTCTCCGTGAAGAGCTGCGGCCCGGGCGTGATGTTGTAGAGTAGTAGTGCACCGAGCATGACGGCCGTCGTGCCCGACCCCGGCACACCGAGCGTGAGCATGGGTACGAACGCGCCGGTCGCGGCGGCGTTGTTGGCGGCTTCCGGCGCCGCGAGGCCGCGCATGTCGCCTTTCCCGAACGTGCCCTTGTCGAGGAGGCGTTTCTCCGTCGTGTAGGCGACGGCGCTGGCGACGGACGCACCGGTGCCCGGAAGCACACCGATAACGAAACCCGAGACGGTGCTGCGGATTGTTGGCCACCAGCACGCCTTGATATCCGTCCAGCTCGGAAAGCCCTTTCCGATCGGGATCGGCTTGAGCGTTCCGGTCATCTTGTGCTCGAGCATGAGCAGGATTTCGCTGATCGAGAACAAGCCAATGACGATGATGATGAACTCGATTCCGTCGTGCAGTTCGGGCTGATCAAACGTGAAGCGGTATGCGCCGGAGGTTGGGTCGAGGCCGATGGTTGTGAGCAGGAGGCCGATCAGGCAGCCGATGATGGTCTTGACAGGTTCGGCCCCCACCATCGAGGCGAGCGTCGCAAACGCAAAGATCATCAGGGCCACGTACTCGGCGGGTCCAAATTTGATGGCGAAGAGACCGAGTAGAGGCGCAAAGAACGTAAGCCCCACAACTGCCAACATCCCGCCCACGAACGAAGAAAGCGCGCTGATGGTGAGGGCTTCGGCACCCCGGCCCTGCTTGGCGAGCGGATAGCCGTCGACGGCGGTCATTACCGCGCCCGCATCGCCCGGTACGTTGATGAGGATCGATGTGATGCGCCCGCCGTACTCGGCGCCGTAGTAGATGGCCGCGAGCAGGATCATGCAGCTCTCGGGGGGCAGTTTCATTGTGTACGCGATCGGCAGCATGAGCGCGATGCCGTTGATCGGCCCAATAGCTGGCAGGGCGCCGATCAGCGTCCCGAGAAAACAACCGATGACGGCGTAGAGGAGGTTGCCCGGCGTGAGCGCAACCGCAAAGCCGGTCCACAGATAGTCGAGTGACATGACGACCTCAGCCGGGAAAGAGCCACGAGCCGGATGGGAGGTAAGTCCCAAGCGCGTATTTGAAGAGAAGGAACCAGAACACCGCCTGGGCGGCTCCGATGCCGACCGCAGTGAGCGGGGCGGCGCCAAATAGGTACGCCGCGCACGCACACATGATGAATGCGGCGGGCACGAAGCCGATATGATCCATCAACGAGACCGCAGCCGTCGTGACGGCGATCAGGATGATCGCGCTGCGTAGCACGTCTCCTCGTGGCCACGGCTCGGCCTCACCGGGCGATAGGAAATACCAGATCCCGCAGATCGCGAGAGCTGCAGCGAGCAGATAGGGAAATGCGCGCGGGCCCAGCGGATCCGACGAGAACGCGTATTCGATCTGACTGGTGCTGATGGCGAGGATCAGCGCAAACGCGAGCAGAATGGCCGATGCGATGCGGCCACTGCGCATCGCTTGGCCTGTCCCCACGTCGCGCCCAGTTTCGTGTGGTGCAGTGGACATGAGGCTCCCCGACGTAAGCGAAATGCGTCGGCCGTCCCTCCCTCTGAGCGGAAGGGACGGCCTGTAGGCTTACTTGATCAGGCCAGCATCCTGCGCGAGAATCTTGAAACGGGCCACGTCCGCTTTGACATAATCGCTGAACGCCGGACCATACACAGCGAAGGGATAAAGGCCGCGTGCCTCCTGTTCCTTGGCGAATTCAGGTGTCTTGCTGACCTTCTCGACGATATCGACCCACCACTTGTAGTCGGCATCCGAAACCTTGGGACCGACGTAAAGTCCGCGCCAGACCGTCCAGAGAATGTCGTAGCCCTGCTCTTTCGCCGTCGGGATGGTCTTGGCATCGCCGGTCAGTCGCTCCGGCGACATCACCGCGAGTACGCGGACCTTGCCCGACTTGTGATGCGGCAGAAACTCGGCGATATCGCTCGAGCCGATTTTGACATGCCCGCCGAGAACATTCGTCACGACCGGTCCGCCACCTTCGAGTGCGATGTAGCGCATCTTCTTGGGATCTTGACCGGCGGCTTTGAAGATCAGAGCGGCCTTCATCCAATCCTGGCTGCCGACTGCACCACCCCCGGCGACCGAGAAGTCCTCCGGCTTGGCTTTAATGCCCTCGATAAGATCCTTGAGGGATTTGTACGGGCTGTCCGGCGACACGATCACCGAGCCGAATTCGGCTCCCAGCGAACCTACCCAGCGGACGGCATTCTCGTCGTGCGCTCCGAATTTCTTCTGTGCGAGCAGCAGCGCCGACCCTGTCGACACGGCGACAATCGCGCCAGGATCGCCGGGGCGTGTGCCGATGATGTGGTTGTATGCCGTCGCGCCGACGCCACCTTCCATGTAGGTGTAGGACATCGGCTTATCGATCAGATTGGTCGATTGCAGCGCGCCTCCAAGGAGTCGGCAGGTGAGGTCGAAGCCACCCCCCGGCTTGGCGCCAATAATGCATTCGGTCTTGTCCGGCTTTGCCAGAACGGGCGACCCGTAGAAAAACGCTGAAAAGGCCACGGCCAGAGTGGCGCCGAACAGGCGAAGCATTGTTTCCTCCACGTCGTTGTTGGGCTTGATCGTTACTCGAAATCTGTCGAGCCGTCGCGAGAATTTGTCAAGAAATCAAGCCAAAGGCTCCGGCCACCTGCGGCTGTACCCCCGCGGACATGCGACTGAAGCAAAAATAGGCGTGGCAACGTCATAGATCCCGCGCGATCCGCACGAGTTCATTTCGCAGCCACTTGTGTCCGGGGTCGTCGTCGCAGCGCTCATGCCAGAACTGGTACAGCGTAAAAGGTGCGAGGTGAATTGGCATCGGATGCAATTGCAGTTCGAAGCGCTGTGCCAGAATGCGCGCAATGCGGCTGTGAATAGTGAACAGCGCGTTCGACTGCGATGCGACCGTCGAGCAGCCCGCGAGAGTGGGGAGCCCCGCTACCACTCGTCTCGTCAACTTCAGTGCGCCAAGGCGCGCATCAACGGGCGATTCACCACTATCGCGCGCCCATCTCAAGGTGACGTGATCGGCCGCGAGATAAGCCTTTTCGGTGAGTTCACCGAGTGGATCGATGCGCCCTTTTCTGGCGCATACCAGGAAGGTGTCTTCGTAAAGCGGCGTGCAACGAATCCATTTGGCCTTGGCAGGCTCGAGGTCGAGCGCCAGTTCCGTTTCGCCATCGCGCAGATCCGTAAGCACGTCCACGGCCCGGTCGCTGTTGGCCCAGACGCGGGCACTCAGGCCCAGTGTCTGCATCGCCGCCAGCAGCGGCGGCACGAACACAACGTCGAAGCCCACGGGCAGGTCGATAACGAATGTTCGATCGGAATTGAGCGTTGGGATGCCGTTGCGTTTCGCGAAGGCCTGTCGACAGAGCTCCACAGCCGATTGCAGCGGACCAGCGAGCGAAACGGCGTGCGCAGTGGGCTTCATTCCCTTGCGCGTGCGCACGAACAGGTCATCGCCCGTGATCGCGCGCAGACGAGCCAGAGCGTGACTGACAGCGGATTGACTGAGGCCGAGTCGCTCTCCGGCAGCACCGAGGTTTCCCTCGGTCATGATTGCGTCAAACACGGCAATGAGGTTCAGATCGACATTTCGAATATGCATTGTGCTCATTTTGCAGTTGAACATGATGAACTTGCATCAAGTCTTCCGCCTCCGCAAGAGTGATCCGGATTTCCCCCTTTCAGCGGATCGCGCGACATGTATGAAGGCATCGTCCACTTCCTGCAGGAATTGAAGCCGCCCTACATTCTTCTGGTTCAGGCATCGATCATCGTCGCGTTTCCATACTTCCTCTGGCGCAGTCTCGGTCTTGAGCGCTGGTTTCCGCTGGGGGTCGTCCAGATCTTCGCCGGTGTGCTGCTGGGGCCGGGCGTTTTCGGTGCTTTGGATGCCGCGCTGCTCAATCCGGCGCCGCATTTTGACCCCACCAAGGCCGCGAACGCCTGTACCAACCCGCAGGCGCGCGAGTTGTTCAACGCCCTCTTCGGCGCGACCTGTTATCACGGCGATCAGGTCGTCAACAGAGCGGTCGGCATCGCGTCCGTCGCAACGATCGCAGTGTGCTTGTTCGGTTTCCTGGCCGGTACGGACGCGGACAAGGAACTCATTCGCAAGTCCGGCAAGACCGTTCTTTCCATTGGCTTGTTCGGCATGCTGTTCGGTTGGGCCGTTGCAATCTTTGCCGGCTATTTCTTGTTCTATGCCTTTCCCGAGGCGCGCGGCGCCAACGCGACAGCCTTTAATTTCTCGATTGCCTACGGATTGGTCATTGCGGTGTCGGCGCTTCCGGTCCTCGCGGTCATCCTGCGCGGCCTGGACATCACGCGTCGACGCATTGGCGCGGTTGCTTTGGCGAGCGCCAGCATCGCGGATACGATGATGTGGCTCGGGCTCGGGCTCGTCGTTGCGCTGGCGCTCGGTGGCAATCTGGCGACAGCGCTCGCTAAGGCGGCGGCGGGTGGGCTGCTCAGCGTTGGCTTCGTCGTATTCGTCGCGTCGCCGTACTTGAATCGACTAATCCGCAACGAGGCCCAGGAATCCGCGATCATCACGCTCACCGCGCTGACGATATTCGTTGCCTCCGCGATCACGGGCATCACCGAATTGCATCCCGTTTTGGGTGCGTTCATCGCGGGCTTCTTCCTCCCCGACAAAGTGCGCGAGATGGCCGCGCATCGATTCGACCAGGTCGCGACATTGGTGCTGATGCCGTTCTTCTTTCTCAATACCGGCCTCAATACCGAATTCAGCGTGTTCGATCCCAACGTCTGGTTGTTGTTTGGAATCAGCACCGTGCTCTGCGTCGGCGGCAAGATGATCGGGCACGGGGTCGCCGCGCGGATGAGTGGCGAGGGCTGGCCGTTTTCCATGGCCGTGGGACTTTTGCTGCAAACCAAAGGCCTGATGGGGCTGATCGTTATCGTAGTGTTTCTGGAGAAGGAGGTCGTTTCGAAGCTGATGTTCTCCGCCGCCGTGTTCATGTGCATGTTCTCCACCGGCCTCGCGACGCCGGCCATGAGGGCGATGTTCCGCGTCTTCGGCGATCGCGTGAAGGAAGGTGATGGCGTCGGCGCGCCAATTTTGGCTTCGGCGGACCCCGTAGTTTCGACGCCCGATGAGCCCACCACCGAACCGGTCCTCGCCCGTCTCGAGTTCGCCGATACGCACGGCGGTATCATCGAGGTGACGAGCCCCAGGACCGTCATTGGTCGACACAGCGACGCAAATATTCGCGTCAACGACGTGCGGGTCTCGCGTCATCACGCGCTGCTTGTGCTTGGTGACGGCGGTACATTCGAGATCCACAATCAGATGGCCGACCGAGCAGAGCCCAACCCGATTCTCATCAATGGCGAGATTCGCGAGCACGCCGTTCTACGCGACGGCGACCGCGTTTCTCTTGGCGGAGTCAGCTTCACATTCAGGTATGCGGGCGCGGCGCCGGTACCAATGTCGCGTGAGGCGATCTGACGGCATCGATTTACACGGTGAGGCGGCGGTAGTGGCCGAGAGCTCAAGCAAACGCATAAAGATTCACGTCGCCATCAACGAGAGGGGCGACTATTGCCTGAGCGAGTCTGGCCCGCAGGAGGCGCTGACCGCGCTGATCGACTCTCGCGGTGGTGATGCGTTCCGAGTGTTGGATATCGAATTCGAGATCCCCTTGGCGTCGATAGACGAAACCCGAGAGCGCCGCGCGAGCGCGTCGGAACTGCGCCTGGTTAAATAGCGCTCATCGACAAACTTGCCGTTCTCGCGCCTGCTGTTCGGTGCCTTCCAAAACACCGCGTGCAATATATCAGACACGCTGTCGCGGTGATCGCTGAGCAGGCGGCAGCCCTTCATCACGAAACTGTGGTTACAGTTGATCGCGCGCCCCGTCCCACGTGTTGGGTACTGGTCGCAATGGCGCTAAAATACTCTGATCGTCTGGTGTCACTGCACCAGCTCATCAACGGCTGCGTCCGCCGGGAGGAATTCTACATGACTGTCGTCTTGCTCAATCGTCGTGGGCTCCTCGTCGCGGGGGGTGCTCTATTGGCAAGCGGGGCGTCCAGCTTGCTTGGAGCCGCACGCGCGGCGGGGGTTGCGCCGACGAGTTCGATGCGTGGCGGGTCCAATAATTACCGCCAGGGCGCGCCGATCGTGGATCGTATCGGTGGCGGCGGTTTCTGGATGTCAGGCACCGTGCGCCGCGCGGGCGATGGAGCTCCGCTCGCGGGCCAGCGCATCCAGATCTGGGCGCACACGACCGAAGGATATGAGAGCGACCAGCGGAGTCGCGGGGCCACGCTCACAGATTCGAAAGGGGTGTTCCGTCTTGAGATGCCGCAGATCGTCCCCGCCTTCGGTCAAGCGCATGGTCACCTTGCCTATGACAGCGGTGCCTTCAAGACCGTCTTTCTCCGCCCAGTAATGCCAAGCGCAAAAGCCACCAGCCT
>LNEA01000121.1 GCA_001464855.1 Rhizobiales bacterium Ga0077530 | reverse complement strand
CATGAAAAACGGCAAAAAGGCATCGAACGGCGGGCGGCGGATCAAACCCTCGGAGCTGCGCTCCAAGGCGTGGTTCGACAACCCCGACAACGCCGATATGACGGCGCTTTACGTCGAGCGCACGATGAATTTCGGCCTGACGTTGGATGAGCTGCAGTCGGGAAAGCCAATCATCGGCATCGCGCAGTCGGGCTCGGACCTGTCGCCGTGCAACCGCCATCACATCTACCTCGCCGAGCGCGTACGGGAAGGGATCCGCGAGGCCGGCGGCATCGCCTTCGAATTCCCGCTCCATCCGATCCAGGAGACCTGCAAGCGGCCGACCGCGAGCCTTGATCGCAACCTCGCGTATCTCTCACTCGTCGAGGTGCTCTATGGCTACCCGATCGATGGCGTCGTGCTGACGACGGGCTGCGACAAGACCACGCCGTCGCAGATTATGGCAGCGGCGACCGTCGATCTCCCCGCGATCGTGCTGTCCGGCGGACCCATGCTCAACGGCTGGTACAAAGGCGAGCGCACGGGATCGGGCACGATCGTGTGGAAGGCGCGCGAGATGATGGCGCGCGGCGAGATCGAGTACAAAGAGTTCCTCGAGCTGGTCGCGTCGTCGGCGCCGTCGGCTGGCCACTGCAATACGATGGGCACCGCGTCGACGATGAACAGCCTTGCCGAAGCGCTCGGCATGAGCCTGCCGGGATGCGCGGCGATCCCCGCGCCCTATCGCGAGCGCCAGCAGATCGCCTACCTCAGCGGCAAGCGCATCGTCGAGATGGTGTGGGAGGATCTAAAGCCCTCCGACGTCCTGACGCGCGCGGCGTTCGAGAACGCGATCGTCGTCAACTCGGCGATCGGCGGCTCGACCAATGCGCCGATCCACTTGAATGCGATCGCGCGGCATATCGGCGTCGAACTCGACAACGACGATTGGGAGAAGCTCGGCTACGAGGTGCCGCTGATCGTCAACTTGCAGCCGGCGGGCGAATATCTCGGCGAGGAGTATCACCGCGCCGGTGGCGTGCCGGCGGTAGTCGCGGAGTTGATCGCCAAGGGCAAGATCAACAAGAAGGCCGTGACCGTGAACGCGCGGACGCTTTACGAGAATTGCGAGGGCAAGTTCGCCTCGGACCGCGACGTCATCAAATCCTATGACGCACCGATGAAGCGCAACGCCGGCTTCCTCAATTTCAAAGGCAACCTGTTCGACAGCGCCATCATGAAGGCGTCGGTGATTTCCGATGAGTTCCGCCAGCGCTACTTGTCGAACCCGAAGGATCCGGAAGCGTTCGAGGGCCGCGCCATCGTGTTCGACGGGCCGGAGGATTATCACAAGCGCATTGACGACTGTTCATGCGCGGCACCGGCCCGGTCGGCTATCCCGGAGCGGCGGAAGTCGTCAACATGCGCGCGCCGGACTATCTCCTGAAGAAGGGCATCACGTCACTACCGTGCATCGGCGATGGCCGGCAGTCGGGTACGTCGGGGAGCCCCTCGATCCTCAACGCGTCACCGGAAGCGGCGACCGGCGGTGGCCTGGCGCTCCTCAAGACAGGCGACATCGTGCGGATCGACATGAAAAAGCGGACCGCGGATATGAAGGTGTCGGGGGCGGAACTGGCGAAGCGCCGGGAGGCGCTGAAGAAGGCGGGCGGGTACAAGTATCCCGATCACCAGACGCCGTGGCAGGAGATCCAACGCGGCATCGTCGACGAGCTGTCGAATGGCATGGTGCTGAAGCCGGCCGTCAAATATCAGCGGATCGCCAAGACCAAGGGTTTGCCTCGCGACAATCATTGATGGCTTTCGCGACGGAGACTACGGCGCAAGCACGCCGTAGTCATGCGTGTATTCTCCCTCTTCGAATTTGCCGATCCGCTGCTCTACGCGATGGCCCGGCCAGATATAGTCGACCCGCTTCTCGGCGGGCCGATAGACGGCGCTATAGGCCGTTGGCGATTTGGCTCGGCGTGAATAGAGCGGTGGTGCGAGGAAGAGAGCCGTCAAGCTCGACAGTGTTGTCGCATCGTCATCGAGGGCCCGCAACGTCAGGCTCTGGCGTTCGACGGAGTCTGGCACAGTGCCGGGCCCCTCCTGATGGTTCGCACAGGCCTGAGCCTGCGAGATGACCGGAGCGCGGTTAGGGCCGAGAAACAGCGTCGCGTAAGCGCCGGATCGATCAAGCACCGTCACGTTGTGAGCCATGGCGATCGGAATCCGGCTGAGTGCCGCGACGGCTTGGTCTACTTGGCGACAGGTTTCGAGCACGTAGCGGAGAATGAGGATGGCGGAGAACCCGCGACCTCGCGCCCGCGTCCCGCCGAACGTCAGGCTCACGACAAGCCCGTCGTCATTCATGCCGTCGAGACAGCCGCCCCATGGCCTCTGGGCCTTGGCGATTACCTCGCGTCCGGACCAAGCCGTCGACTCGAAATGATCGGAGACGATTTCGAGAGGGAAGTCGTAGTTGCGTATCAGCGCCGGGCCTTCGTCCCCGAGCCAGACGGCCTGGGTGCATCCGGGAACGATCGGCGGCGGGCGGTAATGGCTCAGGATGCAGTGGGCGAGATCGTCGGCGCCGACGAGGGCGCGGACGTGTTCGTAGTGCGGCATCAGCTCAGGCATGTGCTGGCGCAGAGCATTGCGACATTCAGGGCTCGTCGGCGGCGGCTCGCTGCCATCCCCCAGATACCAGCGCTCTGCCTCCCCACGGCCGGCGATGAAGCGCGCCAACCAGGGCTGGCCCGGCCGTTCTTCACGCACGAACACAAAACGTTTGAGCATCCCATCAGCTTACACGGGCGGCCGATGTCTTGCACGCGCGCAACGGCCCGCGCAGCAGCGATGCGGCGCGGGCCGTTGCGCGAGCGGGCGCCGGTTTGCGAGAATGACAACCAAGGACAACACGAGGATCGATCATGCGCATACTGGTCATGGGTTCGGGCGGCGTCGGCGGCTATTTTGGCGGCCGGCTCGCGGCAGCGGGCAACGATG
>LNEA01000120.1 GCA_001464855.1 Rhizobiales bacterium Ga0077530 | reverse complement strand
GCGATTGCGCTTCGCTCGATGCAGGGCGAACTGTCCGCCACCCAAGACCAGATCGCGTGGGTCATCACCTCATACTTGATCACGCTGACCGTCTTCACGCCGGTGTGGGGTGTGCTCGGCGGCAGGTTCGGTCGCAAGCGTTTGATGCTCGGCTCGATCGTTGGTTTCACCAGTGCCGCGATGCTCGCCGGATTTTCGACGTCGCTCACCGAGATCCTTGTATGGCGAGCGGTCCAAGGCTTCTTCGGCTCGGCATTGCTGCCGCTCGGCATGTCGTCGCTACTGACGATATACCCGCGCGACAAGCTCGGCGTCGCCATGGCGTGGTGGGGCGTCGGCATGATGTTCGGCCCGATGTTCGGGCCAACCATCGGCGGCTTTGTCACCGAGTACCTGACGTGGCGATGGGCGTTCTTCATCAACCTGCCGATCGGCGTCGTCGCCTTCCTGATGACGGCCTTTATCGTGCCGCGGACCGGCGTCCGTCAGTATCGGAAATTCAACTACTACGGCTTCATTACGCTCGGCATTGCCATTGCGTCGTTGCAGTTCATCCTCGATCGCGGCGAACGCTATGACTGGTTCGAATCGCCGACGATCGTCACACTCATGCTGGTTGGCATGGCGGCTTTCTGGCTGTTCCTCGTCAACGTGTTCACAACCAGCACGCCCTTCATCGAGCCCGTCCTTTTCAAGGATCGTGACTACCTCGCCGGCACGGTTCTGAGGACGCTGTTCGGACTGATCATCTTTGGCAGTCTCGTGCTGATGCCACCGTTCATCCAGGACATCGGCGGCTATCCGCCGCTGCTCAGCGGCTACGCCATGGCGCCGCGCGGTGCCGGCACCATGATCGCCTCGTTCTTCGTCGGCTACCTCCTACCGTACATCGATCCGCGCAAGCTCATCGCGGCCTCGATGATCGTGATCGCAGCCACCATGTGGCAGATTTCGACCTTCACCGAAGACATCGACATGACTGTCTTCGTGATGAACAACTTCGTGCAGGGATTGGCGTTCGGCGCGTTCATGGTGCCGCTGAACTCGCTCGCCTTCACGACGCTCGCACCCGAATTGCGCGATGCCGGCACGTCGTTCTACTCGCTCGTCAACAATATCGGCCGCAGTCTCGGCGTAGCGCTGTTCTCGAGCTATCTCGTCCGTTCGAGCCAAAGCTATCATGAGATGTTGACCGAGCACGTGTCGCCCGAAAATGAAACGCTGCGGCACATCATACTGCCGGCGCCGTGGGGCCTGGACACGCCTGAAGGGCTTGCCGCAATTGAGCGGACGGTTCTGCAGCAATCGAAGCTGCTCGCCTATATCGCCGACTTCCAGCTCATCACGTTCGTCATTCTCGCGTGCATGCCGGCGCTGCTGTTCATGAAAAATCCGCTGAAGCTCAAGCGCGCCAGCACCGCGCGGCCCGCGGCTGCGTGACGTCGTCATTTGCGAGCGCCGCAACAAGCAGTGTGAGGGGCGACCGGCACGTGATGGCGTGTTCGAAGCCGCCCCCCACTGTTCCCTCGCCCTGAATGCAAAGGGCGAGGGTATTCCTGACCGCTATTTGGCGGAAAGGTAGTTGCGGTGGATCCAGGCGCCTTTTGCCGTCCGCGCCTCGACCGCCAGCACATTCGGACTCTGCCGCGTCTGATGCAGCGCGATGTCGGCAAGCGTGCGCTCGCTGACCTCGCCCTTCTGCGCATCGGCGAGGAACGACTCGGCGAGATTAACGGTCGGCGCGGCCGGCGCAGCGTCGACACGGTGCGCGAAGGCATCCGTCGCCGCTGCGCGGATCAGCTTCGGCCACATCTTACGGAAGAGACCGTTGGACGGGTAGATGTCGGCGCTCGCGATCTTGCCGTTCACGGCGAGCACGACGCCGATGATGTCGTCACCGTCGAGCCCTTTCGGCTCGAGCGCCGTGATGAAGCCCTGCTGTGCTGCTTTCAGGCGCTCGTTTTCGAGCGTGAGCTGCAGGCTTGTCCGCGACTCCTCGGAGGCGACGGGAGCGGCGAGCTTTTCGCCGAGCAGACCCTGCACCGAGGAGACGCTGCGCCAGACTTCGCCTTGGCCGCTCGATCCGCCTTGCAGAGTGCCCTGGCGTTGCGTGGAGTTACGAATCCGTCGCTCGATGTCCGCGCGATCGGATGGGCCGGCAGTGCGCGGGACGTCAACAGCCGGCGCGGTACGGCGCGCTTCGGCAGCATTTGGCGCCCGGGCGATCGCGACCTTTGCCTCGCGCGAGAAGATCTGCGTGCTCGACGCCGAGAAACGCGTGACATCCTCGATTCCGCGCTTCGACCAGCGGCCCTGCTCGACGCAATAGGCACCGATGGCCACTTTGCCCGAGCTGGGCGGGATGAGCAGGCTTGTCGTCAGCACGCGATCCTGCTTGCCGCCTTTGACGATGTCGCCGAACTGGATGAAGACCGGCTCCTTGCCGGTGTTTTCGATTTGGAGTTCGCTGACGCTGCCGGTCTCATGAACGATGATGGTCTTCTTGAGCAGCGCCTCCTCGAGCGTTGCCGGGATGGCGCCGGGGGTCGACGTTCCGCGCACGAGGTAGATGGCGAGATTTTCATGCTGGACCGGATCGGATATTTTTACGCCGGCATCGGGCGCGGCGCTGGCTGTGCCGGAGCCGAAGAACGCGCCGCCGAGCGCAGCGGCTGCAAAAGCGATTGGGGTGGCAAAGCGAAAAAGCATCGGGTGTCTCTCCCTGACGACGCACAGAAAAGCGCGGTGGAGCAGCAACTAACCCCGATATCGGGGCGCCATTTCGGAGGTATTGCGGGGGTGGCGCGGCGATTTGGCGGCGGTTCGTGGTTGACGGAGTGAACGCACGCTGAATGGCAAGCGTTCGGCAACCAGCCACCGGAGGGCGCGCTTGCTCTTCGGTCGGCGCCGGTACTACATTGCGGCAACTGAACAATCCGGCTCGTCAGTGCAGTGTCGACTGCGCGCGCGACGCAGCTATCGATCGAAAGAGAGAAGCCACTCATGACGCTCGAGACCGAGGCGGTCCTGGATCGCAGAAGGCTGAGACGCCGCGCGTCGCTGTGGCGGGGGCTCGCTGTCCTGGCGGTGGCACTTGCGATCGGTGCGCTGGTCCAGTTCGGCAGTGGCACGTCGAGCATGATCGGCGATAGCCGGCAGATCGCCCGCGTCACCATTGAAGGCATCATCACCGAGGACAGGAAGCAGCTCGAACTCCTCGAGAAGATCGCTGACGCGCGCAACGTCGAGGCGCTCATCCTGTTCATCAATAGCCCGGGCGGAACGACCACCGGCGGCGAGGCCGTCTACGACGCCATCCGCAAGGTGTCCGCCAAGAAGCCCGTGGTCGCCCAGTTCGGCACCGTCGCCGCATCGGCCGCCTATATCGCCGGCCTCGCCACCGACCAGATCGTTGCGCGCGGTAATTCGATCACCGGATCGGTCGGCGTGATCTTCCAGTGGGCTGAAGTCACGGAATTGCTCGGCAAGGTTGGCGTCAAAATGAATACGGTCAAGAGCGGTCCGCTCAAGGCCAGTCCGTCGCCATTCGAGCCCGTCGACGAAGCCAGCAAAGCCGTAGCCGAGGAGATGATCCAGGAGTCGTTCCGTTGGTTCATCGGCCTCGTATCCGAGCGCCGTGGCATCGATGCCGCAGCCGTGCCCGGCCTCAAGGATGGCCGCATCTACTCCGGCCGCGAGGCGTTGTCGCACAAGCTGGTCGATCGGCTGGGTGGGGAGGATGAGGCTCAGCGCTGGCTCGAAGACACCCGCGGCGTCACCAAGAACCTCAAGATCGTCGACTGGAAGCCTTCGCGGGAGCCGGCATTTGGCCTGCTCGGCGATGGCGCCATGGCGATCGTGCGCTGGATCGGTGGCCCGACGGCGGAGGCCATCGTTCGCCTGATTGAGCATCGAGCTATCGCGACGTTGCAGCTTGACGGCCTTGTTGCAGTTTGGCAGCCTTTAGAAAATCGATGAATTTCAATAGTGTTGACTGGGGAGCGAGACGGCAGTGATCAAGTCGGAACTTATTCAGAAGATTGCAGGTGCGAACCCGCATTTGTTTCATCGCGACATCGAGCGCATCGTGAATGTCATCTTTGACGAAATCGTCGAGGCGCTGGCGCGTGGCGATCGGGTTGAGCTGCGCGGGTTTGGCGCCTTCACGGTGAAGCACAGGCCGCCGCGTACGGGGCGCAACCCGCGCACAGGCGCAACGGTGTCGGTCGGTCAGAAGTTCGTGCCGTTCTTCAAGACCGGCAAGGAGCTGCGCGAGCGGCTCAACGACAGCGCCTGAAGTCTGGAAGCTGCGGCTCGCGGCGCGCGGCGAGGATATGGATTTCGTGAGGGGGCGCTCGTGCCCGGTTCCGCTCGGAGGTTGACGCCGTGCTGAGGCGAATTGTCTGGCTGTTGGTGGCTTTTCCCGCGGCCGCGATCCTGGTCACGCTGGCGGTTGCCAATCGCCACGCAACGCGGCTGGTCCTCGACCCGTTCCGGCCGGAAGATCCGGTGCTGTCGATCGATCTGCCGTTCTACGCCTACCTGCTGATCGCCCTGGTGATCGGCGTGGCGCTCGGCGGCATGGCGACGTGGATGACCCAGAGCCGCTGGCGCCGCACCGCGCGCCGGCGCGCCCAGGAGGCCTTGCGATGGCAAGCCGAGGCAGACCGCCTCGCCCGCGAGCGCGACCAGACTTTGGCGGCCCAACGGCGGGAACCTGGTGCGAGCAGCACGAAGGCGCTGGCTGTGGTCGGGCGGTAAGGCGCGACTTTCCAGCAGACTCCAACAGATCCCCTCTCCCCGCCCTTCGCGGGGAGAGGGTTAGGATAAGGGGCGGCCGCGAGTCGCAGCATTTGTTGCCGCCCCTCATCCCGACCTTCTCCCCGTAAGAACGGGGAGAAGGGGAAGAAGGGCTCCCGCAGTTCTCGGCCTCGATCCCTCATGCACGCCTCCCTCCTCTTCGCGCTCGATTGGTTCGGCATCGCGGTGTTCGCCGCGACGGGCGCGCTTGTTGCGTCACGCAAGGAGATGGACGTTTTTGGATTCGCACTGTTGGCGACGGTGACGGGCGTCGGCGGTGGTACGGTGCGGGATCTGCTGCTTGGTCGGCTGCCGGTGTTCTGGGTGCAGGAGCCGGCTTACATTCTCGTCTGCGTCATCGTTGCGGTGATCCTGTTCTTCACCGCGCATCTCCCCGACTCGCGCTACCGGTTGTTGCTGTGGTTTGACGCCATAGGGCTGTCTCTATTTGCCGTCGTCGGCGCCGACCGCGCCCTGGAAGTCGTGCCGAACCCGATCATTGCCGTCGTCATGGGTGTCGTCACCGCGACGTTCGGCGGCATCATCCGCGACATTCTCGGCGGCGAAGTGCCGGTGCTGCTACGGAAAGAGATCTACGTCACCGCGGCGCTGGCGGGGGCCGCGGTCTATGTCGGCGGCCGGACGCTCGGGATCGCAGAGCCCAACGCACTCCTTGCGGGCTTCCTGATGTGCCTTGTGGTGCGCGGGCTGGCGCTGTGGTTTGGCTGGTCGCTGCCGCCCTACCGGGCCCGGCCGGGGCGCCCGCAGAAACGCGATTAACGCCCCACGGATCGGCGCTAAGCCGGGCATGGCCCCAATTGAAACCATCCCGGCGGACGTTTCAGTCGGATGACGGGCGGCCGTTGCTCCGGGCCGGAAAAACCGGCATAGGATGCGGGCAACTGCTGCTTTGAGGCGGCCGTTTACCATTGGAACGAGCAATCGGACCGCGCAATGCACGTGAAGGTCAAAATCTGCGGGATCAAGACGCCGGAGGCGCTCCAGGCGGCG
>LNEA01000119.1 GCA_001464855.1 Rhizobiales bacterium Ga0077530 | reverse complement strand
GGAGCCAACTCGGCTGTGCGGGATGGGGCTATGACGACGTGCTTCCGTATTTCATGCGCTCCGAAGATCAGGAGATGGGCGCAGATGAGTATCACGGAACCGGAGGCCCCCTCGGCGTCAGCAACATGCGTATCGAGCGCGAGGTGTGCGATCGATTCATCGACGCGGCCGAAGCCGTGGGTGTGCCACGCGTCAATGACTTTAACGGCAAAGACCAGGACGGCGCCGGATACTTCCAGCTTACGGCTCGCAACGGCCTGCGCTGCTCGACGGCGGCTGGATACCTGAGACCAGCGAAGCGCCGCGGCAATCTATCCGTTCTCACCCATGCACATACTCAGCGCATCGATATCGACAGTGGGCGTGCCGTAGGTGTTACCTACGCTCGCGGTGGTAAAACACATACCGCACGAGCCGAGCGGGAAGTGATTCTCTCGGCGGGCGCCATCGGCTCTCCGCAAATTCTTATGCTGTCCGGCATCGGGCCGGCTGAGCATTTGAGATCCCACGGCATCGAGGTCGTCTCTGACATCCAAGGTGTCGGCAAAAATCTGCAGGATCATCTGCAGGTGCGGGTCGTCTACAAGCTCAACAAGCCGATCAGCGTGAACGATGAAGTTCGCAACGTCTTCGGCCGCACGATGGCGGGCATTCAATTCATGCTGACGCGGCGGGGGCCTCTGGCTATGGGCGCTAGCCAGGCATGCGCATTTGTCCGGACGCGCCCCGGCTTGGAAGCGCCGGATATTCAGTATCACGTCCAACCTCTGAGTACCGACAAGCTTGGCGCCGGGCTGCACCCATTCTCCGGCCTCACGATGTCCACGTGCCAACTGCGGCCCGAGAGTCGCGGTGAAATCCTCTTGAAATCTGCGGATGTGGCGGCCCACCCGGCAATTCATCCAAACTACCTTGCAACGGAATTGGATCGCACGACCCAGATCGCCGGCATGCGATTCTCGCGCACAATCGCTTCGGCCGCCCGATTGGCGGAGGTGATCGAATCCGAATACGCGCCAGGCGCTCACGTGCAGTCCGACGACGCGTTGCTGGAAGCCGCTCGCCAATCCTCGACGACGATTTATCACCCGGTAGGCACCTGCAAGATGGGGCACGACGCCATGTCTGTCGTCGACGATCGCCTTCGCGTGCGAGGAATCGCCGGACTGCGCGTCGTCGACGCATCAATCATGCCGACACTGACTTCCGGAAACACGAATGCGCCGACGATCATGATCGCTGAGAAAGCCTCAGACATGATCTTGCAAGACGCACGATAGGCAATTGGAGACGGATCAATGAGCAACGCCAACAACGCCGGCTTCAAGGGCACCATCGGTCGAACCTATCGCGATTCCAAAGCGTGGTGGCCGGAGCCGCCCGCTGCTCCGAAGGGTGCGCCGAATATTGTATTCATCGTGCTCGACGACGTCGGCTACTCGGACCTGGGCTGCTACGGCTCGGAGATTGCGACACCGCGGATCGATGCGCTCGCGGCGAACGGCGCGGCATACTCAAATTTCCACGTCACCTCGATGTGCTCTCCTACCCGAGCGTGCCTGCTGACGGGCCGCAATGCGCACTCGGTCGGCGTCGGAATCATCGCCGAGTGGTCCAGCGGATTCCCCGGATACAAGGGACAGGTTGGCCGGGCGGCGGCCATGCTCCCCCAGGTCCTGCGCCCGCACGCATATTCGTGTTACGCGACCGGCAAGTGGCACCTGACGAACATTTCGGACTACGGCGCCGCCGGTCCGCACGACAACTGGCCGCTCGGAAAGGGCTTCAATCGCTGGTACGGATTTCATGGCGCGCTAACCGACCAGTGGCATCCTGAACTCTGCCAGGACAACCGGCCCATCCAGCTCGAAAGGCCGGACGAATACCACTTGAGCGCTGACCTCGTCGATCACACCATCGGGGATGTCCGCGATCATCTGAGCTCCGGCGTCGGTCGTCCCTTCTTCGCCTA
>LNEA01000118.1 GCA_001464855.1 Rhizobiales bacterium Ga0077530 | reverse complement strand
CCGGTCGAGGGTGCCAAGGCCAATGCGCTGGAGGGCGCGGTTCCCGACGAGGTCAAGGAAGAGCGCTGGCACCGCTTCATGCAGGCCCAGCAAAAGGTCTCCGAGGAGATCATGGCGGCCCGCGTCGGCCGAACGGTTCAGGTGCTGATCGACGAAGTCGACGAGGACGGGGCGGTGGGTCGAACGGTGTGGGATGCACCGGAGATCGACGGTTCGGTCATTCTCGAGGGCGCCGTCCACCTCAAGCCGGGCGACATGCTAGCCGCGCGCATTGTCGAAGCAGACGCCTACGATTTGTGGGCTGAGCCCGTCACTTCATCGTGACCACGCGGCGGTTGCCGGGGCGGCCGAATCCACGAAACTGTTACTCGAAAACGCGCAGAAAACCGACCAGTAACAAGCGATTGCGGGGAACCTGAGTTCATTTTCGGTTCAGGTTCGCACCATTATCCCGACGTATAGCTACGGTACTGCATTAAAATCCACGTGAGTCCGGCGCGTTTCCGCCGACGGATCGCCGACGATGACGGCGTACGATCAGGAGCAAAAGGAAACCCTATGAAAAAGAACTTCATGGCGGCAGCCGTCGCGCTCGCCGCAACCGGCTTCTTCCTGCCGACGCAGGCCGATGCAGGCATGTACGCGCCTGCCGCCGGCGCCGCCGCAGGCGATGTCTCCAACACACTCGTCACAGACGTGCAATACGGCCGGCACCGGCGCGGCTATCGCCCGGACGGATTCAGGCGTTGGCACGGCAGCCACATGGCCTATCGCGGCTGGAAACGTCGCCCGCATTATGGCCGGGTCATTGGCGGCATCGCCCTCGGCACGCTGCTCGCCGGCTCGGCCTATTACGCCTACGCGGGCGCACCGCCGGCACCCGGCCTGTGCTGGTACTGGGCGGACCGGTATGAGGAGCGCGGATATTGGGACTACTGCTGACCACTTGAATTCTCTTTATTCCGGGTGCAGCGTATATCGCTGCACCCGCTCTGTTATTTGGCGGACAACGAGAGCCGTGCTCGAAATGGGATATAACGTCGCATCAAAGGATCGACTGTCATGAAGAGGACTTTGTTGGCTGCCGCGTTTGCGCTCGCTCTGCCCACTGTGGCCCCCGCGGCGGTGGTCACCCCGGATCATGGTGCCATGCGCGACCAGGCTGGATCCGCAATCATCAAAATTCAGCGGACGACGAACCGCCCTGTGCAGCGCGCCGTCCCGTCGCGGCGCATCGCGCCCCAGCGCGCCATCCGCCCCAATCGGATTGCCCCCAACACGGTCGTGCGTCCGAACAGGGCCGTCAGCCCGCGCACCGTCAACCGTGGTTTCGCGCCCGGCCGCGCCGCCGTCGTTCATCGTCGTGGCTTCCGGCCCGCCGGCTACCGCCGCTGGCATCCGCGTCACCTCGTCGTGCGGCGTTGGTATCACCGGCCGTACTACGGACGCATCATCGGCGGCATCGCTATCGGCACGATCCTCGCGGCGTCGGCGTACTATGCCTATGCCTCCGAGCCGCCGGCCCCTGGCCTGTGCTGGTTCTGGGCTGACCCGGATGAGACACAGGGGTATTGGGACTATTGCGTCGAGCCAGAGTGAATTTGGCGAGCTGATTTCAGGGCCAGCCGGGACCGATGCATCGCATCAATCCTGGCTGGCCTTTTCTTTTACGGCTGCGACAGGGCATCGCCAGACGTTGTGGCTGGCCTGACCGGGAGTTGACGCCCCATCATTAGGATAGCGTTCCCGTTCCACTGTGCTTCGCGTAAGGGCGCAAATCCGCAACGCCGGTAAAAACCTACATTCCGCGCTGCAGCACCGGTCACCACATGAACACCGGGTGCGCCAGCCTCTGCCGCCTGCTGCGAAAAGGCGTCGATCAGCCGCCCACCGATGCCCTGGCTCCGCCATGCGGGATCGAGGTTGATGTGCAGGTGCGCTGGGTAGCGTTCCGTCAGGTCCGAGAAACCTGAGTAGTAGCTGATGTCGCCGAAGCGTGCCGACCGCGCAGGATGATCTAGGCAGCCGACGAGATAACCCGCGACAGCGCCGTCCAAGTCGCGCGCAAGAAACACGTGAGCGCGATCATGGTCCAGATAGCGCCCGAGCCACCGTTCCCGGAAAGCGCTCCGTTCGGCTGCGTCGGCGAACGTCGCCCGCCCCGCCGAGGCAAAGAAGATGCGCTCAATAGCAATAAGCGTGACGTCAGTTGTATCGTCCCCGAGCGCAGCAATCGCAACCATGCGCTTCCCCTGAAGATGCCCTGCCGCCTCTGCCGCCAGCGCTTGCCCAGCGCGCCTCAGCTTTGCATGGCCGCACCGCGTCTCGCCACTCACCCGAGGTGATGCTATGCCACCAGGGCGATCCCAGTTCAACGCGAGCACCTCGGTGGACCGACTTTCTGCAACGATCATCGGCGGCGGCATATTCGGCCTCTGGCAGGCGTTCGAGCTGGCTCGGCGCGGCCATGCCGTGACCTTGCACGAGGCAATGAGCGAAGCCGAGACCGGCGGCGCCAGCCGCGTCGCCGGTGCCATGCTCGCTCCCTACTGCGAGGCGGAAGGCGCCGAGCCAATTGTGCAGGAACTCGGCGTTCGCGGTCTGTCGCTGTGGCGTGACGCCGTCCCCGGCATCGTCATGCGCGGCAGCCTCGTGCTCGCGGCTCCGCGCGATCAGGGTGAACTCACGCGCTTTGCCCGAATGACCGACGGCCATCGCACGGTCGACGCCGAAACTGTCGCGCAGCTCGAGCCGGATCTCGCTGACCGTTTCGGTCGCGGGCTCTTCTATCCAGACGAAGGCCACATGGAACCGCGACGCGTCCTCGCGTCCCTCGTTGGCGAAATACGGCGGCTGGGCGGGACGCTGAATTTCGGCTCCGCGGTTCCCTCGCCTGTGTGGCGCGCCGGCGGCGACGGTGGTGTCGTCATCGATTGCCGAGGTCTCGCGGCGCGCGAGGATTTGCCAGCGCTACGCGGCGTTCGCGGCGAGATGGCTGTGCTGCGCAGTCGCGACGTGACGCTGACACGCGCGGTGCGGTTGCTCCATCCGCGCTTCGCGCTTTACATCGTGCCGTGGAGCGACCACCGCTACATGATTGGCGCCACCGTCATCGAGCGTGACGACGCCGGGCCAGTAACGCTCCGTTCAGCGCTCGACCTATTGGGCACTGCTTACGCGCTGCATCCCGGGTTCGGCGAGGCCGACATTCTCGAGCTGTCGTCGGGCGTACGCCCAGCGTTTCCCGACAACGTGCCAAAGATCGTCGCAAAAGGCCGCCGGTTGCTGGTCAATGGCGCCCACCGGCACGGCTATCTACTGGCGCCGGTCATGGCGGAAATCGCCGCCAACTATCTGGAGACCGGCGCGACGCATCCTATTCTTTCGATGGAATGACGAAGCCTAAGGCGGAGGCTACCCTAGCCCCGGCAGCGCTGCGAACAGCCAGAAGCCATTCAGCATCATCAGCGTTCCGAACAGGCCGGCGCCGAAGCTTGCATAGAGCAGCGCGCTGGTTCCGGCGATGATCGCCACCGAGGCCAGCACGATGCCGATCTGGAGCAAAGCTTCCGCGAGGTCGAAGTACGGGTCCTTGCGCAGCGCCTGATCTCGTTCGCGCTCGAGTTCCTTCGCCCGTGCCGAAAGCTCGGTCAGTCCTTCGCCCGTATCGGGCTCGGAGCGATAGCGGTCAGCGGTCGTACGCCAGGTGCCCATCTTGGTCTTGATGGCGGTTGCCGCTTCCGGCGACAGGCCGGGCTGCGTGAGCAGCGTCAGCTCGAGTTCGTCGGCCGCAAGTATAAAGCTCGTCCGCCGGATGTTCTTGGCCTGGAAGAACGCCCACTTGTTCGAGGCATCGATATTGGCGCGATTGGCGTCCTTTGCAGCATTGCCGCCGCCGACACCGCACACCGCGAGCAGAACAGCGAGGATGCCGATCCATACGCCGATCCATTTATTGCGCGCATTATCGTCGGCCAGGCTGTCCCGGACATCATCGATCGACATGGTATCCCCCTAGCTCAGCCCGCTCCCGGCGGGCGGCCCTTTTACACCCCCTTGATATTCTTTGCACGCGGCGTTGTCGGGCATTCCTGTTCGGGCATTGACGCTATGCGGCAACGATCCCCTTCCGTGATGGCCGCGGGAGGAATAGAATTTCAATACACGGGAGAGAAGCAAAAGGACTGGAGGCGACGATGGCCTATACGCTCGAAGCACTCGCGACAGACATTCGCAACACCCTCAAGTCAGGGGCCATCTCGGTGACCGGCCCGAAGGTGGTAGCGTTCGTGGAGAAAGCGCTGAAGGACAAGGAATTCGTCCAGGTCAATCTGGGCAAGCCCGGTATGAAGACGCGCGAAATCATCTTCGAAGACCCCGAAACCGGGTTCTGCGTTTGCGCCCACACCTATGAAGGCGCTGCAGAATCGCCGGCCCACGATCACGGGCCGAGTTGGGCGATTTACGGTCAAGCCATCGGCGTCACGGAGATGACCGACTGGAAAATCGTCAAGAAGGGCGAAGGCGATCAGCCGTCGCTGGTCGAGGCAGTGCGCGTCTACAAACTCGAGCCGGGCATGGCGAAATTCTACGACGTCGGCGCCGTCCATTCGCCGAAGCGTGATAGCGCAACGAAGCTGATCCGCGTCGAAGGCAAGAACCTCGATACGGTGAAGCGGTCGAACATCAAGGCGGCCTAGCCTCCTCAATTGCACCGATTTTCGACGATGCAGCGGCCGCCTCGAGCGGCCGCTTTGCGTTGTAGAGCACGATCAATTGCCGCTAAGTGCGCGAATCTGCGCTGATTTTCGGCCCGCCAAGCGGGGCCATCCCGACCTCCCCGCGCACGCAACCGTTTGTGCAATTATTTTGAACGACGTTATTGATATGCGTTCAATCCGCCCCATCTATGGGTAGTCGGACGCTGACAGCCGACGGCCCGGGCCACCGGAACCGAGAGCTGCCAGCGCCGGACACCGAATAGTCGCCTGGCTCAATTTTTCCCGCGTCTTTCAGTCGGAGTTTCGATCGCCCGTCATTGTGTGACAACCCATCAGGCGGTGCCCCCGCCCTCCTTTTTCAGCGGCCCGCGCTGGTCAAGACGACACGTCTCATGCTCGCGGCCGAGCGTGCCACCGCCCAACCAACCCCGGCCACCGGCCGAACCTAGAAGGAATGACGACCATGAAGACGCTTCTCGCAGCCCTCATCGCGCTCGGTACGCTCACCGGCGCGGCCAACGCCCAGTACGTCCGCGTCATCGGGCACGGCTACAACGCGGGTCCCGAATACTGCGCGCCCGGCACGACGCACATCATCCAGAACCGCGTGACCATTGCGCCGCGGGTTTTTGCGCCGGTCCAGCAGGCCGAAGCGCCGGCGGAGGCACCTGCCGACGCTCCGGCGACAGCTCCGGATGCGCCCGCTGACGCAGAGCCGCTGCAAGCGCCGCTTCCGCCGAAATAATGCGGTGATCCTCCGTGCCGCATTGGGTGAAGGCTCGCTCCGCATCTGACGGAGCGGGCCTTCGTCTTTTGTGTCGACCCGGGATCCGCCGAGGGTTGCCCGTCCGCGCGATTGTGGTTAGGTAACGACGATAACTTCGCGGCCGGGGAGGAAGCGATGCGAGGCGAGGCTGTCGTATCCCATGGCCACGGCGCGCAGCCCAAGCGAGGGAGCGCTGCCTCATGCGCGTGATCTCGCTCTCGGTGGTCCTCTACCTTTTCTGGTTGGCGCTCTCCGGCTACTTCAAGCCGTTCCTGCTCATCGCCGGGCTCCTGTCGACGGTCGCCGTCGTCCTGGTCGCTCGGCGCATGCGGCTCCTCGATAGCGAAGGCCACCCGGCGCACCTGCTGCCCGCGGCCTCCACCTATTGGCCGTGGCTGCTGTGGGAAATCATCAAGGCCGGCTGGTCGGTGACCAAAGCCGTGCTGCGGCCGACGCTGGCGATCTCGCCGACGCTGACGCGCGTCGTCGCCTCCCAGCGCACGCCGGCCGGCATCGTCACCTACGCCAACTCGATCACCCTGACGCCCGGCACCATCACCACCGGCGTCAAGGACACCGTTTTGACCGTGCACGCGTTCGAGCGCGGTGGCGCGATCGATCTGGAGGAGGGCGGCATGGACGCGCGGGTGACCCGGTTCGAGAGGGGGGCGTGATGTTTGCAGTCGGCACGTTCGCGATCATCGCCGCACTCACCGTCTTCGATCGCGTTCTGGCGGCCAACACGGTGGGCACACTGGCGATCCTGCTGCTCGCCGTGCTCGGCTTTCTCAACGGCCGGCCGGAGTGGCTCGATCTCGGCATCACCTACGGGGTTCTCAATCTGATCGGCACGCTGGCAATCCTGAAATTCTTTCGACACGGCGACCTTGCCCGTGACGCCGAGGAGGAAGACGCGTGAGCCTGATCGTCGACCTTGCGAGCTGGGCGCTGATCCTCGCCGGTTCCTTCTTCATCATGGCCGGCGCCATCGGCATGCTGCGCCTCCCAGACGTCTACACCCGTATGCATTCGGCGAGCGTCATCGACACCATGGGCGCCGGCTTTCTCTTCGCCGGCCTGATGCTCCAGGCTGGGTTCTCCCAGGTGACCCTGAAACTTCTCTTCATTCTGCTGCTGTTCTTCTTCACCGGTCCGGTGATTACGCACGCACTCGCGCAAGCCGCGATGATCGCAAAGATCAAGCCCGAGTTGGATGAAGACCGTCGCGATCGGCCGCTGGATGCCAATGGCGCCGCTGCTGGTGAGGGGAGGCAGTCATAGACGGTTTATCACCATCGTGCGCATGCGCAATCTGTTCGGCGTTGTCGTGCTCGCCGGCGTTTACAGCTTCCTGATGGCGAGCGTCCTGATCGTGTATGACGCGGTTGACGTCGCGATGACCGAGGCCGCGGTCGGTGCAGGCGTCTCGACCGTGCTTTTCCTCGCCGCGCTGCACCTGACCAAATCGATGGAATATCCGGCGGCCCGTCCCGCCGCTATCCCGCTCATCGTCTCGGGGATTGTCGGTGCAGCCCTGATCTGGGCGACCTACGACCTTCCCCCATACGGGACAGCAGTGGCGCCGATCCATCAGCACATCGTGCCCTACTACATTGAGAACGCAGTCAAGGACACGCTGGTCCCGAACCTCGTCTCCGCCATTCTCGCCGACTACCGCGGTTTCGATACGCTCGGCGAAACGGTCGTTGTTTTCACGGCCGGCATCGGCGTCATGCTGCTGCTCAAAGGGCGACGGTCCACCCGCAAGAGCGAGGGGCGGGCGCCATGAAATTCGACGTCATCATCCGGGTCATCGTCAAGTTCCTGATCCCGTTCATGCTGCTTTTTGCACTTTACGTGCAGCTTCGCGGGCGTTATCGCGGCCGGTTCCGTGATCGTGTATGCGCTGGTCTTCGGGCTCGATGCCGCCCAGCAGATCGTGCCGCGCCGTCTTGTTGAGTTCCTGGTTCCACTGGGAGTCCTCGTCTACGCCGGCACCGGCATCGTCGGGATCCTTTCCGGCAAGAACTTCCTCGACTATTCGGTCCTTGCGGCTGACGCCGCCCATGGTCGCGAAACCGGCATTCTGCTCGTCGAGGCGGGTGTGCTCATTACCGTCGCCTCGACCATGGTCGCCCTGTTCTACGCATTTTCGGAGCGGGGCCGCTGATGGAAGGGCTGAAGAATTTTTTCGACCACTATAATTACGTCGCCACCATCGTCCTCATGGTCGCCGGCCTCTACATCGTCATCGCTCGCGGCAACATGATCAAGAAACTGGTCGGCCTGTCGCTGTTCCAGACTTCGGTCTACCTGCTCTACATCGCGCCGGGGAAGATCATTGGTGGCACGCCGCCGATCCTCGATCCCGCGATTAAGGTCTATTCAAATCCGCTCCCGCACGTCCTCATCCTCACCGCGATCGTGGTCGGCATTGCGACCATCGCGCTGGGCCTCGCGCTCGTCGCCCGCATACAAGAAGCCTACGGCACGATCGAGGAAGATGAAATTTTCGGGCAGGATGAGCCGGAATGAGTTCTCTCTCCGCGCAGCTCCCGGCCCTCCAGGTCGTCGTCCCCCTTGTCGGCGCGATCCTGTCCGCGTTCATCCGCCGTGGCCCGCTGGCGTGGGCGTGGGCAACGCTCGTTACGCTGTCGACGCCTGTGATCGCCTTCGCGCTACTTGCGCAGGTTTGGACATCGGGTCCCATTTCCTACCACATGGGCGGATGGCGGCCGCCGATCGGCATCGAGTACCGGGTCGACCTGCTCAACGCGTTTGTTCTCCTGCTGCTCGGTCTCGTCAGCGCCGTCATGATGCCTTTCGCGCGTCGCAGCGTTGCTTATGAGATCGACGGGGACCGGCAACCCTGGTTCTACACCGCCTACCTGTTGTGCCTGACCGGCCTGCTCGGCATCACGATCACGGGCGACGCTTTCAACGCTTTCGTCTTCCTCGAAGTGTCGTCGCTCGCGACATACGTTCTCATCGCATCCGGACGCGACCGCCGCGCGCTCCTCGCGTCGTACCAGTACCTCGTGCTCGGTACGATCGGTGCCACCTTCTACGTGATCGGCATTGGCCTCCTTTACCTGGTGACCGGCAGCCTCAACTTCGCGGACATCGCCGAACGTCTTGCGAGCGCCAATGACGCCTTTCCGCGCCCCGTGATGGCGGCGCTGGCGTTCCTGTTCGTCGGAATCAGTTTGAAACTCGCGCTGTTTCCGCTCCACGTCTGGCTGCCTAACGCGTACGCCTACGCGCCGTCATTCGCGACCGCGTTTCTCGCCGCGACGGCGACCAAGGTCGCGGTCTATCTCTTTATCCGCATCGCGTTCTCGGTGTTCGGCGTCGCGATCGACGGCGACGAACTGCCAATCTCCGAGGTGTTATACCCGCTGTCGATTGCGGCCATGTTCATCGCATCGATCCTTGCGGTGTACGAGCAGAACCTCAAGCGGATGCTGGCCTATTCGTCGATCGCCCAGATCGGCTACATCACGCTCGGCATCGCGATCGCCAATCAGGCTGGCATGACCGGCGCGATCGTCCACCTCTTCAATCACGCGCTGATCAAGGGTGCGCTGTTTCTTGCCCTTGGCGCCATCGTCTACCGCTGCGGCACCATTAAGCTCAACGACCTCGGCGGTATCGGCCGCACCATGCCCCTCACGTTTGCGGCCTTCGTTATCTCCGGCCTCAGCCTGATCGGCGTTCCGGGCACCGCCGGCTTCATTTCGAAATACTACCTCATTGTCGGGGCCTATCAGGTGTGGTGGCCGCTGACGTTCTTGATCGTCTCAAGCTCACTGATTGGTCTGATTTACATCGGTCGCGTCGTCGAGGTCGCCTATTTCAGACCGGCAAGCGAAGCCGCGGCGCGCGCCAAGGATCCGCCGCTGATGATGCTCGCTCCGATCCT
>LNEA01000117.1 GCA_001464855.1 Rhizobiales bacterium Ga0077530 | reverse complement strand
AAAACTTGGACTTGCGGCTCATGGATTTGGTCGCACCACCCAGGCTTGCACTCGTCAACCTTGCGAGATATGGTCCGCGCGCTGTTCGGCCCATGACCCTCCTTTCGGAAATGAGCTACGGCACGGAGAGGTGGCAGAGTGGTCGATCGCGCCGCACTCGAAATGCGGAGTACGGGTAACCGTACCGGGGGTTCGAATCCCTCCCTCTCCGCCATAACGCGCGCGTACCCCACTCAGATCAGACAATCCACAAAGTGGCCTCTACGCGACTCCTGATCGGCGTCACCGATTGCGTATCGCGGAGCGCGGCTCTCATTGCGCAGCAGAATTTCCTTCGAACTCGGACCTTCGCGCGCGCTTCACACCCGTCGCCCGACGGCCTTCGCTGATTTCAGCACGGCCAGTTCTTCGTCCGAGAATCCCCACTCCTTGAGCGTGCTCTCAGTGTGTGCGCCGAACGCGGGAGGTCCACCCTTGACGCTCGAGGGCGTACGGCTGAAGCGCGGTGCCGGTCCGGGCTGCACGATGCCATCGACTGTGACGAAGCTGCCGCGTGCCTTGTTGTGCGGATGCTCAGCAGCTTCGGAGAAGCTCAGCACCGGCGCAAAGCAGATATCGGTCCCCTCCATGAGCGCGCACCACTCGTCGCGCGTTTTCTGACTAAAGATCGTGGCGAAGCGTTCGCGCATGGCCGGCCATTGTGTCCGATCAAACTGCGGGGGGCAGGCCGCCGGATCGAGGCCGAGCGTCCGAAGGAGAATGTCGTAGAACTTCGCTTCGACCGCACCGACCGAGATGAACTTGCCGTCGCTGGTCTTGTAGCAACGCCAAAAGGGAGCGCCACCGTCGATGAAATTGTCTTCGCGCTGCTCAGACCATTCACCCACCGCGGCGAGACCGAAGCAGGCCAGGGCAAGATAAGCGGACCCTTCCGTCATGGCGACGTCGACCACCTGCCCGACGCCGGATGTCTTCGCCTCGAGAATCCCTGCGAGCAGACCCGTGAGCAAAAACATCGCCCCACCGCCCATGTCGCCGACGACGTTCAACGGTGGAACGGGGTGCTCCCGCGGACCGATCGCGTGAAGGACGCCCGAAAGGGAGATATAGTTGATGTCGTGCCCCGCGGCCGAGGCGAGCGGCCCATGCTGTCCCCAACCCGTCATGCGCCCATAAACGAGGCGCGGATTGCGCTTGTGGCAGACTTCGGGACCGAGACCGAGTCGCTCCATGACACCGGGCCGCATGGGATCAATCAACGCGTCCGCACGCTCGATCAGGCGCAGGATCGTTTCCACGCCTTGCGGATGCTTGAGGTCGATGGCCACGGAGGGGCGCCCGCGTCGCCGCACGTCGGCTTCCGGGCCGGCAAACTCAAAGCCGAGCCCTGTCGGCTCGGGCCGATCAATACGGACGATGTCCGCGCCCATATCCGCGAGCAGCGATGAGCACAGAGGCGCCGGACCGATGCCTGCAATTTCGATGATCCTGATGCCCGCGAGCGGTCCGCTTTTCTTTCCCGTCATCTCCAACCTTTCGTCGCGTGAGCGCGAGGCGCCTTCACAAGGCGATCCCCGCTGACGCCAACTCTTCTTCACTGAGACCGAGTTCACCGATCAGCACTTCGCCGTTGCTTGCGCCGAGTGGCGGCGCCGCATGTCTCACGATGCCCGGCGTATCGGAGAACTTACCGATGACGTTTGGCATCTGGACCATGTCCTGAAGCTCATCATCGATGACGCCAACAATGTTTCTACGTGCCTTGATATGTGGATCCTCAAACACGTCAGCGACGCTGAAAACCGGCGCGCCCGGGGCGTCGTGCTCGCGCAGCCGCACGGCGACCTCGTCCAGCGTAAACTTGCCGATGGCCTCCTGAAGCGCCTGCTCGATCGCGTCGGCATTCTCCAGCCGTTTGCGATTGTCACTGAAGCGCGGATCCTGAGCCAACTCCGGGACATCGAGGGCGGCACACAGGCGTTGGAACACAGCGTGTGCGCCGCCCGACAGAGCGATCCAGCCGCCGTCACGCGTGCGAAAGGTATTGCGCGGCGAGACCAGCGGCAGCCGGCTGCCCTGACGCTGCTGAACGATACCAAGCTGATCAAAGTCCACGATCTGAGCTCCCATGAGTGAGAGCATCGGCTCATAAATCGGGAGATCGACGATTTGGCCCTTGCCACCATTGTTTCGGCGCGCCTCGAGCGCGGCGAGAGTGAGGAAGGCGCCGGCCAGCCCGGTCGTCGTATCGGCCATTGCAAAGCTCGGCAGAAGCGGTGGCCGATCAGCAAAGCCGTTGGTGTAGGCAAAGCCCGTCATGGC
>LNEA01000116.1 GCA_001464855.1 Rhizobiales bacterium Ga0077530 | reverse complement strand
TTCAATTGCGTCGGCAACGCATCGCGGATCAGGAGACCGACGACGACCAGTTCCGGGCTGGTCTTGCGATAGGTCTGGCCGACGTCGAGGAAGTCGGCACGATCGGCCGGCGACGGGCTGGGCCGCGAAGTGGGCACCGGCGGGAGCGTGGCGAGGATTGCCGGCACCGCGGCGTCGACACGCGCGCGCAACTCGTCGAAGGCTGTCGTGCCCGCGGTACTCTCGATGCGAGGTCGGAGAACCGTGCCGAGATGCGCGACGAGGCCCGGCCAGTGGCCGAGCATCCGATAGAGCCCCGGCACGAACGGCTTACCGCCCATCTGCGACGCAAACAGCAGCACAGCATCGCGCGCTGCCGGATCGAGCTTCGCGAGGTCAACCATGGCCGGTGGCGGCGGGAGCAGTCCCGGTGGCTCCCACGGTTGGCATATCGTCTTGCCGCCGGGCGCTTGGCCGTCGAGCAACGCCTTCACTAAACCGGCGAACACCATATTGACCGGCGCCACACGGATGAAACCTTCAGCCGCGTCCCGTACCGTCGTGAGCGCGGCGTCGTCGAGCCCCCAAGTACGCAACGCCGCTGCCGAAATAGGATCGAGCGGCGGCAGCGATAGTCCCGCCGCCGCCTGCCAGCCCGCCTCCTGGATGCCGCCATCCCTGTATGCACGACCGACCGCCGCCCACGCCCATTCGAGAAAGCCGGGCTGGGCCGCGAGATAGCGATGGATCGCGGACACGTACGGCACGCCGCACAGCACCCGCAGCTCGGCGAAGATCTCCGCGATCTCGCCGCTTGCCTCGTCCTCGCTGATCTCGCCAGCCATGGCCGCCTCCGCTTCCGCCTGAACTACGCCTTGATATGACGGAACATGTTGCGTCGCGCTTCCTCGTCGTTCTCGGTCTTGAAGGCGAAGCGGTCCTTGAGCTTGACGGCGCGCTGCGCCGCCGGCCGCGCTTCGATCTCATCGACCAGACGCTTCAGGTGGGGCAGCTTCTCCCAGGCTTCCTTGCCGAGCACCATCGGCACGAGGCGCGCCCAGCCCCACACGTCCATGTCGACGATCGTATAGGTGCCACCAACCATGTAGGGCTGCTTGGCGAGGCGATCGTTGATGATGCCGAAGTGGCGCTC
>LNEA01000115.1 GCA_001464855.1 Rhizobiales bacterium Ga0077530 | reverse complement strand
CCCCTCCTCCTGCGGAAAATCCTGCGACGCCGAATAGATCACGATCGGTTCCTCGATCAAATGTATGTCGATCGGGCGCGTCGCCACCAGCCGCGGATTGTGGGGCGGTGGTATCTTGCCCTTCGGCGGGGCCATCCAATGGTCGGGTTTCGGGGTCTTGTCGAGACCGATCGGGTAGATGGTCACCTTTTCCGGTTCGAACTTGATGCGCAGGAAGTTCCGATAGTCCTGGATACGGAGCGCAGCGAAGGCGTCCTCGGTGTGCATGCGCATGAGGCAGCCGGCGAGAACCCAGTAGAGCCCCCACAGCAGTGCACCGATGAATCCACCGATGAAGATCATCTCGATCGGATAGAGCACGAAGCCGACGATCTGGCGGATCTCCGCATAGGGGAGCCCCTCCTCACCGCCCGAGGTCGTACCATTGATGATCGGGCTCAGAGGCGGGAGCGGTTGATCGAGGGGCATCTCCTCAGAGCGCCCCATGCGGCGCGCGTTGCGCTCGCGCTCGATAATGCGGCGCTGCTCGTACGCCGGACGGGAGATCGGCTCCAGCGTCTCGTTGATGACGTCGCGCACGATCTCCGGCTGCTGGTTGCGCGCCTGCCAAACCTGATCGACGTAGGTCTTGATCGTCGGCGTGATCTGGTTGTGGAACATGACCAGCGCGAGACCGAACGCGAACATCACGAAGGTATGGACAATGAAGTGCGCAGTGCCGACGACACCTTTGACCAGCAGGTGCTTCCATCGCGGTCGATCGACGGCGTCGACATAGCGGCACAGCAGAACCCACAGTCCGCCCATCATCACCACGAGCGTAATCGAAACCAGGAGCGCCTGCAGGAGATAGAGCGGCAGGTACGCAACCAGCCCCCAATACGTCTCAGGCGTGACGGCATTGATCTGGCCGTTGGAGATGTTGCGCTGTTCGATCACGGAATAGAATTGCCAGGTGATCATCCAGTAGATGAACCCGATCCCGATCCCGAAGAAGTAGTTGGTGAAGGGAAAGAACAGCCCTTTGAGGCTGAGGAAAAAGCTCGTCGACTTGCTCGGATAAACCTTGGCGCGACGTTCCTCGATGCGTTTGCGGATCGTCGATCGCACCGATGGTTCTTCGGACGCCGGTTTCATATTTGGTGCAGCGTCTTTGGCGGGAGTGGCGGGTTCCGGCGTGTCGCTCTTGAGACGGACGTCGTAACGCTCCGCGGTCACGCCGCGCTCGGGCTGGAACTTGGTCTCCAGGCCATCAGGGACCGTGACGGCGGCCTTGGGCCAGGTGACAGAGATTTCGTTCTTGAGCGTGTGCGTCGGATGAAGGAACGACCCGCCGCCGCCTGCGGTGAACAGATGCACGTCGAGACCGGGCGCATAATAACGGGCGTAGTGATGGGAATCGCCGGCAATGACGGCGCAGATCTTGATGCCGTGGCGGCGCGCGATCGACGTGATCTTGAAGAAGTTGCTGTCTTCGTCGAAGCCTTGCGACTCCGCGATCATCCAGGTCGGCTCGGAGATGCAGATGATGAGATTGTCGCCGCGCCCCATAAGCCCGGCGATGGCCTCGAAGTAGTTGACCTGAGAAATGTCGAGATACTGCGAGAACTGGATGTCGCAGCCCCAGATCCACCAACGGTAGGGCAGCTCGAGCGCCCAATAGCTGCGGTGCTGCTTGCACTGCCAGCCGCCGATCTTGTTGCCGTTCTGCTGGGACATGCGATCTCGCGCCGAGCAGAACAGGCTGTCGAAAGCGGAAAGGCCGTCGTACCAGTCGTGATTGCCGGGGATCGCGAACAGCTTCCGCTCGGGGACGGGGACATCGTAAGCCCAGTCGTACGGCATCTGAAGGCGCAGCTTGTATTCCTCGCGCGTCGCCTGCGGATAGCATTGGTCGCCACCCATGACGAGGATCGAGCCGGCGGTCAGACGGCCTGTCCCTTCGATGTCCAGGTGCGGCTGCGCGAGCA
>LNEA01000114.1 GCA_001464855.1 Rhizobiales bacterium Ga0077530 | reverse complement strand
CCCCCCTATTGAGGCAACGGTTAGCCGCACAAATCAAGGCGAAGCGGTTAGGTCGCGTCGGATGACCGCTGACAGGTCCGTACCAGCAGGATGACGGCGACAAAGCCTGCAAACGCCGCGCCGGCCGCCAGCCACAACGCGGTCGAGGGATGAAAGCGCGAGATCGCAATGGCAAAGATGACCGGCGCGCCAGCGTTCACGATATTCTGCGGCAGCATCAGTCGGCCCATGTAGGTGCCGTACTCGCGCGCGCCGAACAGCATCAGGGGTAGCGTATTCCGGGCAATCGCAAAGAAGCCATGCCCCAGCCCAAGACAGATCGAGAATGCACCGGCGACAAACACCGAGGTCGTGAAGGGCAGGATGATCAGAAAGCTGCCGGTGGTCAGGATCGCTGACAGGAACGCGGTCGTCAGGATCGAATAGCGCCCGCCGAACAGCAGTTCGCCAAAGCGCGCCGAAGCCTGCGACGGCCCGACCATCGCCCACACGCCGATCGCGGCGGCACCGCTCAGGCCCAGCCCCTTGAATACATCGATGATCTGCATGTAGAGGCCCCACGTGATGAGGCCCTCGGTGCACGACCAGATCGAGAGCATGATGAACGCCGCGAACCGCTTATCGGGCGGCAGCATCCCTTCGATCGTGCCGCCGCCACTGCGAGGGACACCCATCGCATCGAGATCGCGCCGCCGCAGCACCATCGCGTGGATCGGCAGACAGATCAAAAGGTGCAGCAGCGCAAAGATCAGGTAAGTATTGCGCCAGCCGACGGACTCCAGAAGCATCGCGTTGAGTGGCAGAAAGAGCGTGCCGGTCAGTCCGCTCAGCAGCATGAGGCCGGTGATTGCACGTCGCGCATTCGAACCGACGATCTGGACGAGGCCGACCAGCGCCGTATTCGAGAGCATCATTGGCATCGCCACGCCGACCAGCACCCAGGCGAGAAGATAGGTCACGATACCATGCGTGAACGCCAGTGCGATCATCGCGAGCGCGGCCGTCGCCGAACCTGCAATCATGATCGGGCGGGCGCCTTTGGAGTCCACCAATCGGCCGACACGGGGCGCCAGAAGTGCGCTGACGAGCAGCATCATCGTGATGCCGCCGAACACAACTTCGCGCGAGAAGTTGAGATCGACGCCAATCGTCGTGCCGAAGATGGTAAGGCTGGAGAACGTCGTGCCCCAGCCGATGATCTGCGTGATTCCGAGCCCGCCGACCGCGGTGAGCATGAGCCGCCGATCGGTCGGCGCAGAGTCGGTGGCGGGAGCTGTCACGGCTCGGTATGTCCCAGGGAATAGGTCGCCCCGCCGCCGCGCGGGTGGCAGGTTGCTTGCGGGTGACTTGCGAAGATACGGACGGGGCCCCGATACGAGCCCGTGTGACGCGCCGACGAACGACCGTCACATTAGTCCATCTCTAACCTTCGGAGGAGGCCGTCGTTGGGCAGTGCGGTATCTGCGCTGTGCACGGGTAGTGCGCGCGCCAGCGCACCAATGCCGGCAGGATTCGCTCAGGACGATTTGCGGGCACCCGCGGTCTCGTCCGCCACGCTTCGGGTCGTACTTGTGCGGGCGGCCTTCCGGGAGACCTCCCACAGGTAGCGAATTCGCTCGCCAAGCCGTTCCGATCGCTCAGAAAAAAGCCGTTGCGCCTTCGGCAGTGCGGCGCTGCGCAACTCGGCATGTCGTGCGGCGCAATAGCGGGTGAGTGCACCACGCTCGGCGGCGGTCAGCCCTTGCGCTTCGGGACCGGCGAGAACGCTCTCAAGAAGTGCAATGTCATGGTCCTGGCCGAGCAGATCGGCGACTTCCTTCGCCGCGGCGGCACGCGCCAGACACGATTCCGGCCACGACTGCTGGATCAGGATCATCTGCCGCCAGTACGCCTGCGCCGCCTTGCGCAAGTCGTGTAGGGGCTCTTCCTCGTCGGGATTACTGAGCGCACGCGCCAGCGCCTTGCAGCCGGAGCGATGGCTCTTCGCGAGCCCGGCTACAACCGCCTCGAAGCTCGTTGGGTGCAGATCAAGTTCCGCCAGAGCGCCGCGCACCGCTTCGATCTCCACGAGCGCTGCAGCCGTATTTCGGGTCGGCTCTCGTGTTTGGGCGCCGTTGTCGGGCGAAATGCTGTCAGGTGGCTGCTCAAGCGCCGCGCTGAGCCGGCGAGCAGCTTTTGCAATCAACGGCTTGGCTTTGGCACCCGATGGCTTGGACTTCGCATCTGACGACTCCGCCTGGATCATTCGCGCCAGATGCGCGCACACGACGTCGCGATCGCGCGCTGCCGACAGCATCCGGGCAATGTCGCGCAGGCGGTCATTCGATTTTCGGTATTGCTGTTCACCGAGACCCGGCCGCACCAATCGCAAAAGGGCGCGGGTTCGTTTGAGGCTCTTGCGGGCTTCGTGAATGCCGCTTGCGGGATCGCTGTCGCCCTGCAGACGAGCCGCCGCGTTCGCAAGCTGTTCAGCCGCGATCCGACGCACGCCCTTAACCAGCGGTTCCTTCAATTTCAATCGATACGCCATGGGGCCCCATACGCAGACGCCCTCACTGTCGATGGTCGCACTGTCACAAACAAGTCACGATCAACGGCAGCGAACAGGCTTCGCTGTCGCACGACTACGCCGCAGCGCCAAAATTCACGCCGCGCGCACGGTGTCCGCCCACGCAAGCCATTGACGGACGCGCGATTCCGGATCGGCGTGGGTAAAAAAGTCCGTGATGACCGCAACGCTGTCGGCGCCGGCCGACAGGACACTGGGCGCACGCTCGGGCGTGATCCCGCCGATCGCACAAAGCGGCAAGGCGCCGATCCGCTGCTTCCAGTCGGTGATGCGTGCAAGCCCCTGCGGTGCCCACTTCATCGCTTTCAGCTTAGTTTCCCAAATCGGGCCAAGCGCGATGTAATCCGGCTCGGCGGCGAGGGCGATCGCCAG
>LNEA01000113.1 GCA_001464855.1 Rhizobiales bacterium Ga0077530 | reverse complement strand
CATCATCTGCTGGTTCTGCTGGCCCTGCTGGCGCGCCATACGACCCGACTGCAGTTGCTCCATCAGATCGCGAAGCTGGCTCAGCATCTGCTGGGCGTTTTCGCGCGAACCTTGGCGCGCCATGTTCTCGATGTCGCGCATCATACGCTCGAGATCACGCTGGCTGATCATCTTATCTGGCGACATACCCGGCGGCATCTGCTGCGGCGGCTGCCCCTCTGCCTGACGGGCGAGTTGCTGCATGAACTCGTTGAGCGCCTGACGCAGCTCATCCATGAGCCGCTTGATCTCTTCGTCCGAAGCGCCGTCCTGGAGCGCCTTCGCGAGGTTCTCCTGGGCTTCGCGCATCCGCCGCTCGGCTTCCGACAAATTGCCGTCCTCAAGGCGCAGCGCCACATGCCAGAGCTGATCGACGACACTCTTCATGCCGGCGCGCGTTCGGTCACGCACCAGTCGCCAGTAGGCCGAGCGCAGGCCGAGATAGGCGTGGCGATCGGGGAAGAAGCCGTCCGGCTCCACCGCCAGCGCATCGAGGCCGATGATGACCTGATCGCGATTGCGCGGATCCTCGATCAGGTTGCGGCGCTGCTCGACGATCGCGCGCGCGATGGGGTTCTCGAAGCGACGTTGCGGGAGAATGAACTCGACAGGTGTGCTCTTGCCGACCTGCCCGGCCTGATCCTTGGCGGACAGCACCATGCGCACGCGCAACCCCGCCCAAGGATGACCGGACAGCTCGTGGTAGCTCGAGCCCTCGGCTTGCTTGGCGTTGACGCGCGGAAGCCGCAACGTCAGCACGGGTGGCTTCTCGAGCGGCGGGCGGGCGCCCTTCTTTTTCGGGCGCGCCCAACTGGTGGCTGGGTCGCCGGCTTTCGGCGGCACGCGGGTGATGCGGGCGTCGGCGCTGGCGATACCGTAATCGTCTTCGACCTTGAAGGTCAGCTTGAGGGCGCCGCGCGGCATCCGCTCGGGATCCTTGACGAGACTGATCTTCGGCGCCTCGTCAGGAATGATACTGAACACCCATTGCGGTTCGCCCGAAACGCCGCGCGCGCGCAC
>LNEA01000112.1 GCA_001464855.1 Rhizobiales bacterium Ga0077530 | reverse complement strand
GGTGAGCGCACGGGGCTGATCGCCTACCGCGAGGAGCTTTGGAAGAAAAAAGAAGGCATGGATCGCCGTCTGGTGCTGCGCCTGTTTGGCGACAAGCTGAATTGGCGCGCGACGATGGACCTGATGCTCGCTCGTTCGCTGCAGCTCACGATTGGCGCGAAGGGCCTTCCGGTATCGGCGTACTCGGTCAACACAGGCGAGCAACTTCACAATATCTACGTCGAGCGCTCCGCCAACAAGTGGCCGCTGATGCCCGAGAACTATTCGTTTTTCGTTCTCGATAATCATCAGCCGATCTTTTATCGGCTGCGCCGCGACATGATCGATCTGGGCGGTGATTTCACCCTCTACGACGCTGCCGACAACGTCGTCGGCCGGCTCGACGGCAAGGTGTTCTCGCTCGGGGGGAAGTGGCGCTGCCGCATCCTGAGGGAGCACGCCGATCCACGCTTGCTGCACGTACTGAAGCTGTTTGCCGCGAAGGAAATATTCGCGCGTGACATTCGGAACCATCTCAAGTCGCTGTGGCGCGGTGTGCGTGCTGGCAAGATCATCCCCTCGATCGATCGCCAGGAAGCCGACCTCTACATGAACCCTCGCCGTATACGGTAGGCGCAACTTCGAGCGCGTTCGCACCCGCAGCAAAGCGCTAGAACGTGATCAGGACGGCGCCGGGCGCATGTGGCTCGACTGCTCGCGTTCGGCTATCCTCCCCTCGGTTCCGGCTGCCGATAAGAGCGCTGGGCGTCCACGGGAGGATTCAGATTATGGCTCTATCCAAGGTCATGAGAGGGCTGTGCGCAGCCACGATGTTGGCGCCGCTCAGCGGTGCTGCGTTGGCCAACGGAAAGGACCCTCTGCCGCGCGCTGATCCGGCGTCAGTCGGGTTGTCGGCTGAGCGCCTCGCGCGGATCGTGCCCGCGTTCAAGGCTGAAATCGAGAAGGACCGTATTCCCGGGGTGGTGCTTGCCGTCGCACGCCGCGGCAAGCTCGTCTACTTCGAGGCGATTGGATCGATTGATCCGGCGACCAAGGCGCCAATGACCACGGACGCGCTGTTCTCGCTCGCGAGCATGACGAAGCCCATGGTCTCCGTCGGCATCATGATGCTGCACGAGGAAGGTAAGCTCTTTCTGAACGATCCCGTCGGAAAGTACTTACCGCAGCTCAAGGACCTCAAGGTCGCCGAGGTCACCACGGATGCCAACGGCAAGGTCACGATCGGCACCAAGACCGCCAAGCGTCAACCGACGATCCAGGACCTGCTTCGTCACACGTCGGGCCTCACATACGGCGG
>LNEA01000111.1 GCA_001464855.1 Rhizobiales bacterium Ga0077530 | reverse complement strand
GCCGACGTGCGCAAGCGCGCACAGGAATTTGCTGCCGAGATCGCGACGAACGCGCCGCTCGCCGTGCAGCGGACGCGAGAGACGATCCGCGCCGGCCTCGCCGACAAGGTCAAGGCGCAGACGGATCACGAACTGAGCCTCCAGAGCGAGCTTCGCGCGCAGGATGATTTCAAGGAAGGCGTGAAAGCCTACGCCGAGCGTCGGACACCGAATTTCACCGGCCGCTGACGCCTCGCCACCGTTGCCTAACCGGTTCGCCCAATGAAGCCGGGACAACATCTTCAGGAGGAACACAATGCCCGCGGGCTACAACGACGATCCCGGTCTGTCCGGTAAAGTGGCGATCATTGCCGGCGGTGGCGCTGCAGGCGATGGCATCGGCAACGGGCGAGCGGCAGCGATCCTGCTCGCGTCCTCCGGCGCCAAGGTCCTCGTCGTCGATCGCGACATGACATTGGCTCAGCGCACTGTCGACATGATCACCGCCGATGGCGGCACGGCAGCGGCGCACGCGGCCGACCTCACCGAAGAAGCGCAATGCAAGTCGACGGTCGAGGCCGCCGTCGATCGCTTCGGACGTCTCGATTTCCTCGACAACAACATCGGTATCGGCAGCCGCGGGACCGTCGTGACGGAGACCCAGGCGACCTGGCAGAACATGATGAAAGTCAACGTCGAGGTCATGTTCCTCCTATCGAAGTTCGCCATTCCCGCGATGATCAAGACGGGCGGCGGTGGTGCGATCGTCAACGTCTCGTCGATTTCGGCGCTACGGCCGCGGGGCCTCACGATCTACACGGCGACCAAGGCGGCGATCATCGGCCTCACGCGCGCGATGGCGGTTGATCACGGCCGCGACGGCATCCGCGTCAACTGCGTCGCGCCCGGGCCGGTCTATACGCCGATGGTGTATGCGCGCGGCATGAGTGACGGCGCACGCGACAACAGGCGGCGGGCGTCCACGCTAGGTGTCGAAGGCACCGGGTGGGACATCGGCAATGCGGTGCGCTTCCTGATGTCGAACCACGCCCGCTATATCACCGGGCAGACGCTTGTCGTGGATGGCGGCGTCACCTTGCAAGCGCCTGAGCGCGAGAGCGAGAGCGAATAGGAAAGCCGTTCGAGGAAACCTCCGAGGATACCGTCATGGCCCGCCTGCCCTACATAGAAAAAGCCGACGTCGCGCCCGAGAACCAGGATCTCATGAAGCGTGAGATCACGCTCTACAAGCAGCTCGTCAACAGCCCGAACGCCTTGCGCGCGTTCCAGGGGCTTGGCTATTTCATCCGCTACAAAAGCAAGCTCGACACGAGGCTGCGGGAACTGGCGATCCTCCAGGTTGGCTGGCTGGCGCGCTCACCCTACGAGTGGTCGCACCACATCAAGCTCGGGTATGAATTTGGCGTCACCGACGCGGATATCGAAGCGCTGATCGCCGATACCGCGGGAAAATCGACGTCGTTCGGGCCGGTCGAACGCCTCGTGCTGTCGGCGGCCCGGGAAGCCACGCGCGACGGCGCGGTGAGCCTCGCGACATTCGAAGCGCTGCAGAAGCATCTCTCGAACGAGTTGATGATCGACCTCGTGATGACGATCGCATTCTACAACGCGGTCGTGCGCGTGCTCGCGAGCCTCGAGATCGATGTCGAGCCCGACTACAAGAAGTATCTCGAAAAATATCCGTTCCCGGCTAAGCCCGTCTGAGGAGAGCACCGCCATGAGAATGAAAGACAAGGTCGCGGTCATCATCGGCGCCGGCCAGAGCCCCGGCGAAGGCATGGGCAACGGTCGCGCGACGGCAATCGTGTTCGCGCGCGAAGGCGCCAAGGTGCTGTGCGTGGACAATCGGCTGGAGTCGGCGCAGGAGACGGCTGACCTCATCAACAAGGATGGCGGCACGGCCACAGGCTTCCAGGCGGACGTGATGAAGGACGCCGACATGAAGGCGGCCGTGGACGAGGCCGTGAAGAAGTGGGGCCGCCTCGATACGCTGCACTACAACGTTGGCGTCTCGCTCGGTGGCGGCGACAAGTCGCCGCTCGAGATCACCGAGGAAGCGTTCGACAAGGTCAATGCGATCAACCTGCGCGGCTTCATCATGGCGTGCAAGCACGCGCTGCCGATCATGCGTGAGCAGCGGTCCGGTTCGATCCTGTCGATCTCGTCCGTTGCTGCGCTTTCGGCGAGCTACGCGACAGTCGCGTATAAAACGACCAAGGCCGGCATGATCGCCTACACCGAGCAGATCGCGCGTCACAATGCAGAGTATGGCGTGCGCGCCAACATCATCCTGCCGGGCCTGATGGATACGCCGATGGCGGTCGATACGCGGGCGCGGGTGTGGGGACAGCCCCGATCGGAAGTTGTTGCAGCGCGAAATGCCCGCGTGCCGCTGCGCAAGACCATGGGCACGGGCTGGGACGTGGCTAATGCGGCCCTGTTCCTGGCGTCGGATGAGGCGAGCTTCATTACCGGCGTGGCGCTGCCGGTGGACGGTGGCGCGCTGCTCCGCTCCAGCGATTGAGGCGCCGCGAGCGTTGTTTAGCTCGCGATGAGTGATTGATCGTGGCGTCGCCAGCAACTAGGTTGGCTGTTCACGATAGAACGAACCAAAAGTGGCTACGTGGCGCCAGATGGCCAATAAACACGTAGCGACGATGACAGGAGGTTGGAACAGAAGACGAGACGGCATTCGCATCGCGGCGCCAAAGGACCTGAGTGAGTGAACCGAAGGATGATCGTGCCGAAATCGTCGGCGTCGAATCCAAGGAGTCGGTCCAGCCGCAGCGAATGGAGGAAATGCAATCGATCGGCCCTATCAAAGGGTCGAGACGAATCCGTGGAGGAGGAGCACGCATGAAGGGACTTTGGTTGACGGCGGCCGCCGGCATTCGCCCAGAAGCAGGGCGGAACACTCCGCATTTATCATCGCGATACGCCTGCGAGCGCCTCGATCCACGAGGAAGCCACGGTATCGACGAATCTGCCGTTCATGGCGGTCTTCAACAATCTGGTCGTTTACGATCAGCAAAAGAAGCAGAACAACCTCGACACGATCGTCGCCGACCTCGCCTCGAGTTGGGCGTGGGACGGCACGGGCACGAAGTTGACCTTCAAACTCGTCGACGGCGTGAAATGGCATGACGGCAAGCCGTTCACGTCGGCGGATGTCAAGTGCACATTCGATATGCTGCAGGGCAAGGGGAAGCAGCGCCTCAGGAAGAATCCGCGCGCGATCTGGTTCCGCAACCTGGAAGAAGTAGCGGTCAACGGACCGCTCGAGGCGACGTTTGTTCTGAAGGAACCGCAGGCAGCATTCATCGCGCTGCTAGCGTCCGGCTATACGCCTATCTATCCGTGCCACATCAATCCGGCGGACATGCGCACCAAGCCGGTCGGCACCGGACCGTTCAA
>LNEA01000110.1 GCA_001464855.1 Rhizobiales bacterium Ga0077530 | reverse complement strand
TTGTCGCCGGTGTTGACGACGAGGATGTTCTGCTCGAGGACAGCATTGGTCGGCGAGAGAAAATTGTCCGTCAGAAGTTTGCTGACCTCTTCCTTCGATGCGCCGAGGAACGCGCCCGTCGGATCGCCAAGCGGCAGCGGGCCATCCGACACCATCGTCATTTGCATCTTGCCGTGCGGGAAACGATAGAAATACGGCGCCTGCGCGGTGGCGAACGGCGCCTTGGCGTTCGCCATCGTTGGAGCAAGAATACCTGAGTACGCGGCGGCGGCGGAAAGGCCGGCGCCCGCCAGGAGACCGCGACGTGAAAGCTGGATCCGTGGATTGGACATGTGTTCCTCCGTGTCGGCTTATGGTGCCATGTCGCCTTCTGGTGCGACGTTACCTAGTATAGCGATCCTTTGTGCTCTGATCATGTTCGATTGCAGGGCGCGCAACCCGATGCGCACGGCGGACGTTCAGCCGATGCCGCATGGCTGTCACATCAGCTCGCGAGGCTCCATGTTCACGCTCTTCTATGCGCCCCACACCTGCTCTCTTGCGACGCACATCGCGCTGGAAGATGCGCGAGCCCCATACCAACTCAAGCGGATTGATTTCAGCCGCACCGAGCAGCAGTCGCGGGACTACCTCGCGATCAATCCGAAGGGGCGCGTGCCCGCTCTGGTCACGCCGCGTGGCGTGCTCACGGAAACGCCGTCGATGCTGGCCTTTGTTGCGCAGAGTTTTCCTGCTGCGCGATTGGCGCCCGTCGACGATCCGTTCGCCTTCGCGGAGGTGCAGACCGTCAACAGCTACCTGTGTTCGACGCTTCACGTTGCGCACGCTCATCGCATGCGCGGCTATCGCTGGGCGGATGAGCCGGAAGCCATTGCTGCAATGCAACGGAAGGTGCCGCAATCGGTGAGCGCCTGCTACGACTATATCGAGCGGCATGTCCTGCGGGGGCCGTGGGTGATGGGCGACACGTATACGATCGCGGATCCATACCTATTCACCATCGCGCAGTGGCTCGAATCCGACGGCGTCGATCCGGCGCGCATTCCAGGCGTCGTCGCGCACCGGTCGCGCATGTCCGAACGACCAAATGTCATGAAAGCGGTCGCGGAGGAAGTGGCGCCGGCATGACGGAGCTGTCCGCCATCGAGATCGGGATCCTCGTCGCATATCTCGGCGTCACTTACGCGCTGGCACTCTACTACTCGCGCAGCGACGGTAGTCCGAACGACGTCGACAATTACTTCCTCGCCGGTCGTGCTCTGCCTTGGTATTTGATCGGGCTCTCGTTCTACGCGAGCAATATGTCCGGCTCCAGTTTCGTCGGCCTGATGGGCGCGGCGTACGGCCATGGCCTCACGGTGTTCCACTACGAGTGGACGGCGGCGCTGGTGCTGCTGGTGTTTGCGGCGATCATCCTGCCGGTGTTCCTGCGCAACCGCATCGTCACGGTGACCGAGTATCTGGAGCTTCGCTTTGATCGCAGGGCGCGGCTGGTCTATTCCGGATTCACACTGCTGACGCTGCTTCTGGTCGATACGGCCGGTGCGCTGTATGCCGGCGCTGTCGTGCTTCAAGCTGCAGTCCCCGGCGTCGATCTGTGGATCGCGTGTCTACTGCTGTCCCTGTTTGCCGGACTCTATACGATCGTCGGCGGGTTGCGCGCTGTCGTGATCACCGATGCGCTGCAGGCGATCGTGCTCATTATCGGCGCAGCAGTGGTTGCATACTTCGCACTCGACGCCGTCGGCGGCTGGACGGCGCTGATGGAAAAATCGAGCGCCCGCCATACGACGCTCCTTCAGCCCGCGAACGATAGCTTCCTGCCCTGGCCCGGCATTCTGGGCGTCATGATCCTCGGCTTCTACTATTGGACTTTCAATCAGTACTTCGTGCAACGCGCGCTCGCCGCGCGTTCGCTTGATGACGGGCGGAGGGGCGCCCTGTTCGGCGGCTTGCTGAAGCTGCCCAACCTGTTTCTGATGATCATACCGGGCATGGCCGCGGCTGTGCTTTATCCCAATCTCGCGAGCCCCGACAAAGCCTTCCCGACTCTCGCATTTGAGCTGCTGCCGGCAGGATTTCGCGGGGTCGTGCTCGCCGCGATGCTCGCGGCCATCATGTCCTCGCTCGACAGCGCCCTCAACGCCGCCGCTTCACTTGTGACGGTCGATTTCGTGAAGCCGCGATGGCCATCCCTGGGCGAGCGCGGCTTGATCCGGGTCGGGCGTGCCGTGACTGCCGCGATCATGCTCTTCGCCGCCCTCTATGCGCCGACCATTGCCTCGTACGGCTCGCTGTTTGAGTATTTCCAGGCGACGCTCGCCTATCTCGTGCCGCCGGTGGTCGCGGTCTATCTCGGTGGGCTGCTCTGTCGGCATTTCGCGCGCGGCAGCGGTTTCTGGGCGCTTGTCATCATGCAGCCGCTGGCATTCGCGCTGTTCCTCGCCAAGGAGGCAACGGGTGTGTGGGCCTCACTGGGGCTGCCGACGGTTCACTTCACCTATATGGCGGTGGCGATCTTTGCGGCGACACTTGGAGTAATGGCGGCCGTGAGTGTGCGCGAGGGCCAACCGATGAAGCCACTGGATCGAGCAGTCCTGACGACGCTGAGCGATATTGCGCCGGACGGTCCTCGCGGGAGCCGCGGCACTTGGCTCGACTATCGTCTTTATGCCGTCGGGCTTCTCGCGGCGCTTGGCGCGTTACTCGCGTCGCTGGCGTGATCGCTCAGGACCGTACTCGCGTGTGGCACGAAGAGGCCCCATAGGCAGAACAGGCCGACCAGGCGGCGCAATATCCTGCGGCGACGTCGGATCTTGACGCTTTGGGCCGCAACTCGGTCTATACCCTCGTTCAGATGCTATTGCCCGCGGGCCGAACGCATGCAGCTCACCGCCGGTGACGCGCCGGGTGAACCATAAAAATGGAGCCGATCCATAGCACGAGGTACAGTACATGGGGCGCCACAATGCGTCGTCATCACTGGCGCGAGCCGCGGTCTCGGCCGCGAGCTGGCTCTGGCCTATGCCACACCCGGCGGCCTCCTCGGCCTGACGGCGCGTGATGG
>LNEA01000109.1 GCA_001464855.1 Rhizobiales bacterium Ga0077530 | reverse complement strand
GCAAAAAAGTTGTCGGGGTTGCGGTCCAACACCATGCGGCCGATGATCCGCAACGGCACGAGTTCCTCCGGCACGACCTTTGTCGCATCGAGAATGTCGAACGGCAGTTCGTCGGCTTCTTCCTGACTGATCAGCTGGACACCGAATTCCCATTGGGGGAAATCACCCGCCGCGATCGCTTCGTAAAGATCGCGCCGCTGATAATCCGGATCGGCTCCGGCGATTTTTACTGCTTCATCCCAGCACGTCGACTGCAGCCCGAGCTTCGGCCGCCAGTGGAATTTCACGAACGTGCCCTCGCCGTCGGCGTTGACGAGCCGGAAGGTATTGACGCCGAAACCCTCCATCATTCGGAACGAGCGCGGGATGGCACGATCGGACATCGCCCACATGATCATATGCGTCGCCTCCGGCATCAGTCCGACGAAGTCCCAGAAGGTGTCGTGCGCACTGGCTGCTTGCGGATAGCCACGATCGGCTTCCATCTTCACCGAATGGATGAGATCAGGGAACTTGATGGCGTCCTGAATGAAGAACACCGGGATGTTGTTGCCGACGAGATCCCAGTTGCCTTCCTTGGTGTAAAACTTCACGGCAAATCCGCGGACATCGCGAGGCGTGTCGACCGAGCCGGCGCCGCCCGCGACGGTCGAAAAGCGAACGAAGACCTCCGTCTTTTTGCCGACTTCCGTCAAGATCTTGGCGCGCGTGAATTGCTCCAGTGACTCGGTGAGCTCGAAGTAACCGTGCGCTCCGGAGCCGCGGGCGTGCACGATGCGCTCCGGAATGCGTTCGTGGTCGAAATGCTGGATCTTCTCGCGCAGGATCATGTCTTCAAGCAAGGTGGGACCGCGGCGGCCGCCCTTGAGCGAATTCTGATTGTCGCTGAGAGGCACGCCGTGATTCGTCGTTAGCCGTTCGTTGGGAAGCGACGCCGTCTGGTGAAGTTCGCCTCCTTCCCCAACATGCGTCGACGTTGCTCCTCGTTTGGCTTTGGTGCCGCTCGTGCCGGTCTTCTTGCGCGTCGCCATTGTAAGCAATCCTCGTGTTTGATCGGATTATTGGATCTGTGGGGCGCGAAGGGGG
>LNEA01000108.1 GCA_001464855.1 Rhizobiales bacterium Ga0077530 | reverse complement strand
GAGGACGGCAGTCCGTCCGATCGCTATCAACCGAGCGGGATCAATGCCGCGACGTGCGAGGTCACCGGCGACACGATCCGCACGGGCCTGCGCGAGCGCCAGATTGCGCTCGTTGGTGCCGCGCTCGTCGGTATAGCCGATGATCCGGATGGCGCCGCCGGCCCGTCTCATCAATGTGGCGAGGGCATCCAACGACGCGTCTGCCGTAGCCTGATCGCGCACGGTCGTGCCTTCGGAGAAGAAGATCGCGTGGCTCTGCAACCAACGAGTCAGATCCTGGCGCGGGTCAGGCTGTGGCGCCAGTGCAGCGATCTGGCGGCGGATGTCCTGGATCTGGCCTTCTACGGTTGCCGATTTCGCCATGCCATCGACGGTTGTCGCCATATCGCGGATATTTGTCGTGAGCTGATCGAGCCGTGACGGGATCGTGCTCAATTGGTCGAGGCGCGATTGCATTGCGGTGAGTTCGCCGAGCCGTGTCTCGATTACGGCGATCTGATCCAGCCGCGACTCCAATGCCGCGAGCTGACTGCGCAGGCGCGTCACGTCCTCCGCGAGACCGGCATTTCCTGCACCGGGAACGACTCCGATCGCCTCGCTGATCGTGACGTCCGGTGCGATTGCGCGAAGTCGAGCAATGATGTCGGACCGAATTTCGCCGGACGGCGCGAGGCCGCTCACCTCGATCCGTTCGGCGCCGCGTGAGACCCGTGCCCGCGCCGGATAGCCCTTCAGTGCCGGTGTTTCAGCGAACACGCGGTCGACGGCGGCTTGGAGCGCATTGGTGCGGTAGCTGGTGTAGGCGTACCAGCCGGCAAATCCCGCGAGAACCAGGGCAAGCAGCCAGAGCAGCGCACGCAACGGCCCGAGCCCGGCACGACCACGCTCCTTCCGATGTTGTTCCTGGCGCTTCGCGATGCCCGCTTCGAGCCGCGCGGCGAGCGCGGCAAGATCGGGCGCCGCACTCGTGCCGCTTGTGGCTTCCTGCTGGAGCGTCCGCAGGAACTCCTCGTCGAGCAGCGTCTGGAGACCAGCGCCCGCTTC
>LNEA01000107.1 GCA_001464855.1 Rhizobiales bacterium Ga0077530 | reverse complement strand
GTGCGCGACGAATGGATTGCGGCGCCGCTGGGATTGGGGCCGCAACGGCGGAGATTGACGCCGGTGCTGGCGACGAGTGGCCGCACGCTGCGGCTCTTTCTGGCCGGAGTCGAGGGACTGCACCGACTGTTCACGACCGCCGGCATGCACAAGGCGATCATCGATACGACCAAGGCACATCCCGATGTCACGGTGCCACTCAACGCCGGTCTGGCGATGCGCGAGATCGAGACGGCGCGCGACGAACTCCGCCGGCTCGTGCGGCAGGGCAGGCGCTTCGATCCCGACAGCATGATGCAGCAACTCGTGGCGGTCGGCTTTCCGCTCAAGAATGCACGGCTGCAAGTGGTGGCGCTGCTCGGTCTCACGGCGGGTATTTCGATGGGGTTCAACGCGTCCGATGGCGATTGACCGGCGATCCCTTTTGCTTGGTGCTGCGGCGGCGCTGGTCGGAATGCCTGCGTGTGCGGACGTCCCGACGGCGCTTTATGCTGCCGCGCGCAAAGGCGCTGACGGCCGATATTCGGTGGCGGTGTTCACTGCCGACGGTCGTGATGTGCGCGCGCTGGCGCTGCCAGGCCGCGGCCATGACGTGACGGTGTCGCCGGTCGATCGCTCGTGCGTCGCTTTTGCGCGCCGGCCGGGAAACTTCGCGATCGCGTTTTCCGCCGAGAATCGCGCTCCGCCGATCGCATTCACCACGCCGGCGGATCGGCATTTCTATGGTCACGGCGTCTTCTCGCGCGATGGCCGGCTGCTCTATGCGACGGAGAATGATTTCGACGGCGCGCGCGGCGTCATCGGGATCTACGACGTCGGGTCCGGATATCGGCGCATTGGTGAGTTCCCGTCCGGCGGTGTCGGTCCACACGATCTGGCACTGCTGGAGGATGGGCGCGTTCTTGTCGTTGCCAACGGCGGGCTGCGTGAGCATCCGGATTTCGGCAATGGGCGGCGCATCCTCAATCCAGATGCGATCGAGACGACACTTGCCTACATCGATCTCGCCACCGGCGCCCTTCTGGAGCGTCACGATCTTGGTGCG
>LNEA01000106.1 GCA_001464855.1 Rhizobiales bacterium Ga0077530 | reverse complement strand
CAGATCGTGAGCGGTCCTGCGGGGGGGCAGCCGCTCGTCTACCGTCATCGCCGCCAGCAGGGGCTTGCGACCATTGGGTTGCCGGAAGAGATCGAGGCAGGGCTCTCGGGATATGTCAGCTCCATCGCCTGCGACCGCTCAGGGGACTTCGTCGCCGTCACAAGTTCGCGTGGCGCCCTGGCGGTCGTGATCGACGTTACATCTGGCCGCGTTTTGCGCACGCGGCTGCTCGACGATGTGTCCGGTGTGGCGCCGATGGCGAGTCGAGGCGATTTTCTGATCACGACGGGGCTGGGAAGGGTGGCCGCATTACCCGATGAAACTGAAGGGGTTCACCCGGTATCTACGCCGTGGGCGTGGGACAACCACGCCGTGCTGATCACCCGCGATCCGTCGGTATAAAACCCTCTCGGGAGGTTCCCGAGAGGGCCATATCGGTCTGCGCTATTTTCGCGGCGTGCGGTAGATCTCGTGGCAGCTGTCGCAGTTTTTCACGACGTTGCCGAACGCCGCCTTAAACGCATCGGCGCCGGCCGCCGAGGCCTTCTGGGCGGCGGCCGCGTCGCTCGCCAGCTTCGT
>LNEA01000105.1 GCA_001464855.1 Rhizobiales bacterium Ga0077530 | reverse complement strand
GACTTCTCGATCAGGCAATTGGGTGCCTCTGTCCGGTTGCCGATCGCGAGCAGCGCGGGCGAACCCAAGGCGTCATAGATGTCGCGCAAGGTCACCTTCGACAAATCGCAGCTGAGCGTCCAACCGCCACCATGTCCCTTTTCTGACCGCACCAATCCCTGGTCTCGGAGGCCACCCATGATCCGACGGATCACGACAGGATTTGTGGCCATCGCCCTTGCCAATGCCTCCGACGTGGCAGGGGCACTCCGCTCCGCCATGTGCAGCAGGACGTGAAGTACGCCGGACAATCTACTATCTCGTCTCATGAAACTTATCATGTTGCATGATGCGATAGCGGTCAAGCCAGTACGATTGGCGAACTTTAGGCGTGATCGAGATGGAGTCCGCTTTCCAAGCCGTAGAGATAAGCGGAGGTGCTGCGCCGCTGGCGCTCGCGAGGTCTCCTCGGGGTCGCTAGCCGACTGTGCCCAACCGTCAACCCCGTCGCGCACGCTCGATTGCGGCGACGTCGATCTTGGTCATGTGCATCATCGCTTCGAACGCGCGCTTGGCTTCGGCGCCGCCCGCCGCCATCGCCTCGGTCAGGACACGCGGCGTGATCTGCCAGTTGATGCCCCACTTGTCTTTGCACCAGCCGCACGCGCTTTCCCGGCCGCCGTTGCCGACGATGGCGTTCCAGAGCCGGTCGGTCTCTTCCTGATCCTCGGTGGCGATCTGGAATGAGAAAGCTTCGGTGTGCTTGAAGGCCGGGCCGCCGTTGAGGCCGAGGCAGGGAATACCCGCGACGGTAAAATCAACCGTCAGGACGTCGCCCTCTTTGCCCGACGGGTAGTCGCTGGGGGCGAGGTGGACAGCCGTGACGGCGCTGTCCGGAAACGCTTTGGCGTAAAAGCGGGCGGCTTCCTCGGCGTCCTTGTCATACCAGATGCAGATCGTGTTCTTGGCCATGACGTGTCCTTTCGTTTCCAGGGCTCGAGACTACAGCCCCAAGGACGTTTCGGAGCAGGCGTCCCCGACATCTGCCAGAATTTTTCTTTTGCCGGGAAACAACCTCACGTCGTGACCGTCAGCGTGCCCGCCGCCGGATCGACCGTCACCGTCTCGCCGGACTTGATGGCGGCGGTGATGTCGACGTCGAAACGGTCGATCAGAGGCAGGTCGGCGAAGGCTGCCCCCTGGGCCATGATCGGGTTGGCGAAATTGAGGATCAGCGCTTTCGGCGTGCGCCCGCTCAGCACCATGTCTCGCAGCATCCAGGCCGAGGCAACGCCGCCCTTGGCGATATTGAGGATGAGGATTTTGCCGACGTAACTTTGCCCCGCGAGCTTGTGCTGGGGGCGCGAGACGATGCCTTTGGTGAGGTCGAGATCGTAGCGGGCGGAGAAGTTGTCGGCCGCGACGAGCGCCTCGGCCGTGACTTTCACGCCGGGGCCGGGATGGCCGATGTAGACGCGCGTACCGCTCATGACTTTGCTCCCACGATGCGGCCGGCGATGGCGCTTTCGACGCAGGCGGACATGCTGTCGAGGATCGGCTCGTAGCCGTAGCCGCCGAGAATGTTGACGAGTTTTGCCGAGTTCGACATCAGACGCTTCCAGCCGTTGGCCTCGCCGATGTCGCGGGCGTACATCTGATAGAAGCAGACGCCGGAGAGGACCATGCCGCCGGCATCCTCGATCGATCCGGTTATGCCCATGCGGTCGCAGGCCGACTTGATGTCCGGCGACGTGGTGGCGAGAAGCGCGACATTGGGGTTGATGCGGCGCCCGTTCAGGTGATCGGCGAGCGTGCGCATCTCGAACAGCGACAGTTGCGGCGCGGCGAAGACAACGACGTCGAGCTTGTCGTCCTTTGGCCGGTAGGAGTCCATCAGGCGGTCGATGTCAGCGCGTCCGATCTTGGTCGCGGCAGGTACGGGACCATCGAACACCGCGGCAAAATTCGGTGCTTCCGGCGTGATGCCGATCATGTGGAACAGTGGCGTCGAGCCGAAGCTCGCGAGCGCCGCACCGAACTGCTTGATCTCGTCGGAGGTCACCGGACCCGCGATACCGCTTAGCACCGGCACCTCCCAGTACGAGCGCATGGCGCGACCAACGAGGCCACCGAGCGCGCCCCATTCGGCAAGGTCTTTCGGGTGCGTGGTGATCTCGAAATGGGTGGTGCCGCGACGCCGCGCGTCGAGGTGATAGCCGTAGCGTGGTGTGTAGCCTGTAAGCGCGGCGGCCAGCGCCGATGGGCCGCCTTCGAAATTGGTGCGCGCGCCCAGCACGCTGTTGGCGTAGATCGACGATCCCGTGTCACCAAATGCGATGTGCTCGCCGAGGACCGGCGGAATCACCGACTGGTAGTTGATGCAGGTGTTGGTCATCATGAAGCCGAGCGCTTCGAAGGCGGCGGTGGCGCGACGCTCGAGGTCGGCCATCGCGTCGGTCTGGCCGAGGCGCTTGTAGGCGGCGAAATCGACGCCGCGCGGATCGGTGATCGAGGGGACGCGGACGCGGCGCTCGGCGAGCGGCATCACGGCGAGGCTTTCGAGATAATCCACGCCGGATGGCCCGAGCGCTTCGGGGTCCGCCATCAGGTGAACCTGTGAGATCGCGACGCAGTCGTCGGCATCGAAGAAGCGGCCGACTTTGACAATCTGCTCCATCGCGGCGCGGCGGGCCGGCCCTTCGGCGCCGGCGAGCATGGCCTGCTGGTGGTCATCGAGCTTCATCGCGTGCTTCCGCCCCTTGAATGATTTTTAGAGGCGGACAATGCGGTGCTGGAAGCAAGACGACAAGTCTCGAAAACCGGTGTCGAGGGAATGGCGGTATGCAAAACGGCGGAGCGTCGCCGCCCCGCCGTTCGAAATCAGGGATCTCTGATACGCGGCCGCTAGTGGACCGTCGCAATCTCCAGGTCGTCACCCATCGCGTGGCTCAAGGCCGCCTGCCGGGTATCGGTTAACGCGATCGGGGTTCCATCTGCTGCGTGCAGCGCATAGAGCGTCAGCCCGCGGGGCAGATTGTCGACGGACGGAAAGCGCTCCTTGGCTTCCTCGGACGTCATCGTACGGATGTAGGCGATAACCCCATCGCCGAGTTGAGCGAGGTCGATATCGCTCATCAAGGGCGCGTCGGATCTCTTCGACGACCGGCGCCGGGTACGGGTCTTGCTGCTTCCTTCCATGACGCGACTCCTTCGGCTAGAGGCACAAGAAGACCTCCAGGACCGTTGGGCGGCGGCTGCCGCTTGACCGGCCCGATCCATCCTCACCCGAATGTTCTGACGATTCGGCTGAATGACATGTGACTGAAACGTCTCACCCGGACGATTTCCGTCCGATCTCGATACGGCGCACGAGGCGTTCGGGCTCGTGGCGGACCAGATCGATGGCGAGAAGGCCATTGCTGAGATCCGCATTGCGGACCTCGATCCCGTCGGCCAGCACGAACGTGCGCTGGAACTGACGCGCGGCGATCCCCCGGTGGAGATACTCGCGGGACTTGTCGTCGTCCTGTTTGCCGCGGACCGTCAGTTGATTGTCCTCCAGGGTGATATCAAGCTGGTCGTTGGTAAACCCCGCAACGGCCAAAGTGATCCGCAGCGTCTCGGCGGACGCGGTATCCTTTGGAATACGCTCGATATTATAGGGAGGGTAGCCGTCGGCGCCGCCTTTTGCGACGCGATCGATCAGGCGCTCGATCTCGTCGAATCCCAACAACAGCGGGCTCGACAGCAGCGACATACGTGACATGACCGACAAGCCCTCTCCCAGAAGCGACTTAGCGCGCCCGTCGCGGAGGTCGGTCCCATCAGGGCATCCGATCCACGCTTGGCCCCGTTGCCGGGCACCTTGGGCGGTATGAGATTCATATGGTGCAGGTGCGCTCGACTTCAAGCAACGGACACTGTGGCTCTAGCGTCATATTGCCGAACGAAAAAAGCCGCGAGAATAGGGTTCAGTGCCCATCCGCGGTCGCGCCGGGCGCGACTGCCGTTTCAGAGCCGATGGTGGAGTGGGGAAATATGATGAGGGATGTTGTGCGCGCAACCTGTGTTGCGCTCTTTTTTTGCGCCATGGCAGGGCCAGCGTCGGCCCAGGCCACCAAGCCGACTGAGACCGGGGTCGAGAACTTGACGCCGGCCGAGCTTGCCGAGCGCGAAGGCCGCAAGGCGTGCAAGGTGGAGATCTGCTCGGCCTTTCATCTGCGCAAGCCCGAGGGGCCGGATATCGCGTGCAACGTGCTCAAGTCGTGGCGCAAGGAGCAGCTTCAGAAGATGATCGAGCGGGCCAAGGTGTCGTGGCCATGGGGGGCGGTGAAGTGTGTCGCCGACATCAAGTTGAAGCGCGCCGATCTGATCAAGGCGATGGGCGACAAGTCCTACGTCGCGCAACTCGACCAGCATCAAGTGACCTGCGAGATCGACCGCGAAAAGGAAGCGCCTGCCAAGATCAGCTTCGCGTTTGCGCCCAAGGTCACGTTCGAGGGTGGCAAAGCAACGAAGGCGTCGCTGAACTGGGGCACGATCGATGCGCCGGCGCTGGTCAAGGGCGCGATGTGGACGGCCACCGCGACCGACAACACCTTCAACGTCCTTCAGTCGACGCTGGTCGAGGACATCAACCAGTTCATCGC